>JBBSNU010000098.1:0-11057 GCA_038260455.1 Chroococcales cyanobacterium
AATGCTAGGGTATTCAATTAAATTACTAATTCATTATCTAAAATTTGGAGATGTTCCAATTACCCATCAAAATCCCAGAAATCATTTTCGGCTCCCCTCTCGTATTTTTGCCCGTATCATACTCTGATTCAGCAACGCCTAATTTTTCTGATACCAAAGGAAACCACTGCTGTTCTATCCAAGCGCGGATCATCTTTCCAAAGCCAGATCCTGCTTTTTCTCCTAAGCCTAGCATTTGAAACATTTTTTGCAAATTAGGATTGCGAGGATCGCTAACGCCACCTTCGTAAAGCTGCTGAAGAGAAATTCTCAGACGACCCGGATTAGAAAACAAAAAACCATTTTTGTACTTAGTAATTATTAAAGGGCGAGTTGATTGATGATCTGCATGAATAAGAGTGTTGACTAAAGCCTCTCGCAATGCTTCGTGCACATGAGTTTCGCCACGACGCACGGCATCTTTGTCTAGTTGAAAAGGAACATCTAAATCATTAACTAAACGAGTATATAGCCTTTCTCAGAAAGATGAGGTACGCGAACGGCATAGGGCATAGGGCTATGGGCATAGGGCATAGGGCTATGGGCTATGGGCTATGGGCATAGGGCATAGGGCATAGGGCTATCCTCACTTTTTTGAGAACCGCTATAAACGCGATAGTAGAAGTTGAACAGGTTAGGTTCCCACTTGCCATCAAGTGTTAGCCGGTAAGTCCACCGTGTTTCTGGATCGCCAGAAAGTTGCTCCTGATAATCAAGTTGGTAGTGAGGCAGTGCATCTAAAATGCTTCGTTCCCGACCAAACATCAACAAACCAGCAATAGTTAACCCTTCTTTACCCGTGCTACGATCGCGACTCCATCCCCCTAATTGACGTAGCAACCCCGAATCGTCTAATCCCAGCCAAGGATGATCTGGTTCTCTAGAACTAAAGCGCTGACGAAAGGATTTGAATGTTTCCGTGTCGATATCACTAAGATCGAAACCTTCTAAAATTTGGATATCTTGAGGTGCGTCACTCGCATCGCGCAACATTTGGCGAACTTCAGCATCAGTGCAACGATAATCACCCTCATGATTGCGCTTGTATGTTCCTGTTAAGGGATTATGGTTAATATAAACAGGGCGCTGCGTTCTCGTTGCTCTGGGAACTTTAATGATGACTAAATTATGAGCTTCTATTTTAAAAGTTTGCACGTCCGAATTTGCACAAATTGAAAAGCTCAGTTTTTGCAAATTATTATGATTATTCCAAAACTCTTTAATTAAAACATTAGGATTGCGGACACCTGAAACCTCAAACCTTTTGCGAGTTTCTTTAACCCCAAGAACAATATAGCCGCCATCTGTATTGGCAAATGCTGATACTGTTTCCCAACTACTCTTGGGAAAACCACCGTCAGCAGACTTAAATTCAATGTCTTGGTCTTCTCCAAGGTTTATGCGATCGAGTAATGTTTCTAAATCCATTTCCTTCTCTCTAAAGCAGAGTTAATAACCTAGCTATAAAGTTTAGAAAACTATGGACGCAACTGGACTCGAACCAGTGACCCCTACGATGTCAACGTAGTGCTCTAACCAACTGAGCTATGTGTCCTCACGAATTAATAACTTAGCACAACCTTCGATCGCCTGTCAAGCATAAAAATAAAATTTTTCAAGCAGACACCCGCAGCCACCGCCCTAATTCCCAACCCGCCAAATCTTCACAGTTCGATCGCCCGCACCGCTAGCCAAACTCCCCCCATCAGCACTAAACGCCACCGACAAAACCTCCCCCCCGTGCCCAGTCAGAAGTTCCAGCAAACCCCCCGTCGCCGCATCCCACAGATAAATCGAACCATCCCGACTCCCCGTCGCCAAAACCCCACCATCCGGGCTAAACGCCACACACAAAACATCCCCAGAATTATCCCTCATACTCCGCAGCAGCGTACCTCCCCCCCCTGCATCCACCCGCCACAACTTCGCCGTACCATCCCGACTCCCACTAACCAAAATCGATCCTTCTCCAACTCCCCCCCTTACCAAGGGGGGGCTGGGGGGGGTAGATCCTTCTCCAACTCCCCCCCTTACCAAGGGGGGGCTGGGGGGGGTTCCAACAAAGGCGATCGCCCGCACCCAATCCCCGTGCTCTGCTAAGGAACAAATCGATCGACCATTTTGCCAATCCCACAACTGCACAGTCTTGTCGCGACTGCCACTAGCCAAAAACTCCCCGCCAGCACTAAAAGCCACCGCCTCCACCCCGCCAGCGTGACCAGTCAAAGCCGACATCCGCCTTCCCTTATTCAAATTCCACAACTGCACAGTCTTGTCCCGACTACCACTAGCCAAAACCTGACCATCCCGACTAAACGCCACAGCATAAACCCTGTCAGAATGACCAGCCAAAGCGTACCACCACTTACCCTTATTCAAATCCCAAATATGAATCATTTTGTCCCGGCCGCCACTAGCCAAAGTCGCGCCATCAGGACTAAACGCCACACACGTCACCCAGTCAGAATGACCCGTAAGAGTGTACCACCGCTTACCCGCGTCCAACTTCCACATCTCAATCGTCTTGTCCTCACTGCCGCTAGCTAAAGTCGCGCCATCAGGACTGAAAGCTACCGACGTGACAGCATTGGAATGCCCTACCAGAGTATGAACACACCTCCAAGTAGGCGCGCGTGCGGGAACAACCCGCTGCATCGGTGGCACAGGTATGATTGTGCCTGCAAGCGTTGGTGGCACTGCATTCTGCACCACAGGCATCCTCTGGGGCACGGAAATTGCAGGGGCCGCCGGAGTCGGAACCTGCGCCGCCAACTGCTGCGGCTGCAAATCTTGGAGTACCTCAGCTACTGATTTGTAGCGGCGACTGAGACTCGATTCGATCATTTTGTCGAGGATGCGACTTAATTTCGGATCAATTTGAACCTTCAAAAAGTCTCGCCAAACCCAAATATCTTGATTGATATCAAACAAATCAAAAGGAGATATTTGAGTCAGCAAATAAATGCAAGTTACTCCCAAACTGTACAAATCACTGGCATAAACCGCTTGACCTCTAATTTGTTCCGGCGCGACGAATTCGGGAGAACCGATGACTGTACCAGTTTCTTTCAAACCCTCCACAAGTTTTGCAGCACCAAAATCAACTAAAACTAATTCCCCGGTTAATGTTGGGTAAGTATAAATAATTGGAGTTTGAGAAATGCGGCGGCGGATAATATTGGGCGGTTTAATGTCTCGGTGAATTACACTGCGATCGTGCACAAACTGCAATACTGGCAATAAATCCTTCAGCAGACTGAGAATCTGACTTTCGCTGAAAGGCCCAGTCCGCGCCAACTCTTCCTGTAAATTCTGACCTTCTATAAATTCCTGTACCAAATACTGATAGCGTTCCTGCTGAAAGTGCGCCAGCAGTTCGGGAATTTGCGGGTGTTTCCCCAACTCGTCCAGCCTCACGGCTTCTCGGTTGAATAATTCTGCTGCTTTTTCGCTGCTGCTGGTACCTTGGGATAGCGGGAAAAACTGTTTAATTGCACAGCGCGGTTTTGAGGGTTTGTCTTGGTCTATTGCTAAAAAAGTGCGACCGAAACCGCCGCGCCCCAGGGGTTTGATGGCGCGGTAACGCTCTCTGAGCAACAGTTTGGAGCCGCAACTCAGGCAATATTGAGTGCGATCGGCATTTTGCGGGTTTTGACAGGCGGGGTTTAGGCAGTAACTCATAACTGAAGCGAGAAGGAATCAGCAGCATCTCTCTATGATACTGAGGCAAAAGGGCGATCGACTCTCGCGTTACAATTATAGTCCTGGACTCACAGGCGGCCAGAAACCGGGTTTTTAGCCAAAATATTTGCTTAAAACCCTCAATCTCGGTTCAAAAACCCGGTTTCTTTGTTCGGGTGCGTAAGTCCTCAATTAGAAATTAAATGACTGAAGTCCTTACTACAAACTGGTTAGTAGTCATGACTTTAGTCCTCACAATTTAAGATGTCGCTTTCACTTTCAGGGCATACTCTTTAAACCTTTCCAAGTCAGCCTGAAGAGTCGATTCAACAACTCGCCCTACAAATGAATTGTCCATCAATGTTGCCAGCCAGCCGGGAACTCCATAAGCTACCGTCAGTTTGACAATGCTGCTGTTTTTGCGATCGTAAAATCGCACCGCACCACGATTGGGCAAACCGTCTACCGATTCCCACTGAATTATCTGATTCGGCACTAATTTCAGAATCCGAGAAAGCCAGCTAAATTCTAACCCACCTGTTGCGAGTTTCCAGCGCGACAATTCTGGATCTTCTTCGAGAAGATGAACAGATTCTATCCACTTCATCCAGCGCGGCAATTGCTCTAAATCAGACCAAAGTTCCCACGCTAATTCGATAGGAATTGCCACTTCTACTTGTACGCTATGTTCTAACCAATCAGTCATTCTATTTTAGATTTTAGATTTTAGATTGAAGAATTGTTTCTTTTCTCGTTACCAGGCTCTGCCTGGTAACACATATCCAGAGGCTCTGCCTCGCTTGGACTCTCGAATACCGGAGGCAGAGCCTCCCGATCGGCATTCCCAGGCAGAGCCTGGGAACGAGAGAATAACTAACAACTAATGACCGTAAGCTTCGAGAATTACCTTAGCCGCTTGATGCCCGGAAAGAGTCGCACCTTCCATACTATCAATGTAGTCTTGCTGAGTGTAACTTCCTGCTAGAAAGAAATTGGCGATCGGAGTTTTTTGAGCAGGGCGGAAAACATCCATTCCCGGTGCTTCGCGATACAAAGATTGAGCCAACTTAACCACACTGTACCAAGTCATGTTTAATTCCCGTGCTGAGGGGAATAAATCCTGAACTTGCTTAAGTACGTGTTGGGCGATCGCCTCATTGCTTTGTTTGATAAACGGATCGCCCGGTGTCAGAACCAATTGCAACAGAGAACCTTGTCCTTCTTTATAATAATCCTTGGGACTTGTTAGTGCCAAATCTGCAAAACAAGAAAAATCTGCATCTGCTGAATATAGCAAATTATCAATTCCTACAGCGTGGCTCAACTGTTTGCGCTTGGCTTCGTCTTCCAGTTCCGTTACCCAACCGTCGAACCGCAATTGTACTGTCGCAACTGGCACCGTATCTAACTTATAAATGTTGTCAAATTCCGACCATTTGCGCCAAGCTGGGGGC
Organism: Chroococcales cyanobacterium; assembly: GCA_038260455.1. Taxonomy (GTDB): domain Bacteria; phylum Cyanobacteriota; class Cyanobacteriia; order Cyanobacteriales; family Microcoleaceae; genus Microcoleus. The sequence continues at coordinate 5,175 of JBBSNU010000098.1, forward strand.
AATATTTTCTGAATTCCAGGTACATCGCAGGCGAAAACGTAGGCATCTGCGGTAATATTTTCTTCTGTTTCGCCGTTAGCTACTACCAAACCTGTCACGCGCGTTTCTGCGGCTTCTTCAAATTGAATTTCTCGGACTCGGCGCCGCGTGTAAATTTTAGTTCCTTTGCTTTCCAAATATTCCACAATTGGTTTGTGCAGATATTCGCTGGGAGAACCGGCCAGCATCCGCATCATAGAGGCTTCGGTTTTCGTAGCAAAGAATTGGAAGATTGTCAACATACACCGGGCAGAAATATTTTCGGTGTCGATGAAACCTAGTGCATAGGCGATCGGGTTCCACATTCTTTTGAGGGAGTTTTGGTTGCCTCCTTGACCGCGAAACCAGTCAGCAAAGCTAATTTTATCCAAATCGCGGATAGTTTTCATTGCTCCGTCAAAGTCGATCAAACCTCGGACGATGGGGCTAGTTCCTAGGGCGATCGCATTTTGAATTTTGTCTTGTACGGATAGCTGAGATGTCGTGAAAAACGCCTTCAAACCGTGCAAAGGAGCACCCACGGGAAAGCGAAAATCTAAAGAACCAGTTTCGCCGCCTCGATTGATAAAAGTGTGGACGTGTTCTTTAAGAAGCAAATCGTCAAATGCTCCCACTTTTTTCATCAAGGCAAATAAGTTATAATAACAGCCGAAGAAGACGTGCAAACCCATTTCAACGTGATTGCCGTCTGGATCTACCCAACTGCCGACTTTGCCGCCGACAAAGGGGCGGGATTCAAAAATTTCTACTTCGTGGCCGGCATCCACTAAATCCACTGCTGTGGTCATTCCAGCCAGTCCCGCACCTGCGATCGCAACCCGCATCTTACAATTCCTTATCCAGTATTTTTACAGATTGTAACAAATTTTAGCTAAACAGACGGGAATCCCCGATCGCTTGTCGCCTCGATTAGTGTGGGCTCAGAGGTGCGGTGACGCGCTTGATTCCACTCACTTACAACCTTACAAGCGCAACCGTTAAGCAGTGAGAGGGTTGTTGGCAGTAGTCAAAGCACAATAAGTCTCTTTATTCAACAGATATATCTTACTCATCGATGTATTTTTTCAATTGTTCAACAGTCACGCCACCGCAAGAGGCGATAAAATAGTGGTACGAAAGCTCGATCGACATCAGCAAACAAAAATTAGAAAAAACCTATGCAGCCCATCCGACAAGGCGACGTAATTCTCACCCCGGTACCGCAAATCGCAGGAGACAAGAAACCTCACCTAACTCTCGCCGAAGGTGAAGTCACCGGACATTCTCACCAGATCATTGAGGGACAAGCTGAACTGTACGAAAAAGACGGTACTCTGTACTTGCGAGTGCTTTCGCCCACAGCATTATTGAGTCACGAAGAACACCATGCGATCGCAATTCCTGAAGGTAATTGGATGGTGCGGATTCAGCGCGAATATGAGCCCCAAGGTTGGCGGTATGTCGCAGACTAAGGTTTAACAAACCTTAGTCTGCACAAGAAGCTCAGATTCCAGTTTATCTCGAAAAGTGGAGGGCGATCGCGCTTTCCACTTTTCGCGATCGATCGCACGCTGTGGAAATGATTAAAGTGGGTGCTTGTGCGATCGGCATTTATACCATTTTTATAAAGATATGCTATAGATGAAGTCTTAGCCCCCCCGAACTCGCGGGGGGGTTGGGGGGGGTAATATCTAACGCTACTTTATGAAATTGGCAATCACAGCATTGGATATCATTTTGTGCGATCGTATTTGTCAAGAACTAGCAGCCACTAAATTAGACACTTGCCAGGGATACATACCCTGTTAAAAATCGATTTTTAGAACGATTTCGACGCATTGGAGCGTCCTTTAGCAGTTTTTTGTTGAAAATGAGCTTTCTGAATACGGGATTGCTTTATGCGTTGCGAGTGCCGCCTGATGTGACATCTGCTAAAGAGGCAATTCGCTGGGTAAATTGGGGAATAGAGCCTGACGAATTTAACGTGCAAACTTGAAACTCCCCAACCCTGTTTAACAAGTACAATCCTCAACTCACCAAGATCCAAGAAACCGGGTTTTTTACCTAATCTGCGGGCTGCCTGCGAATTATCTCGTAAAAACCCGGTTTCTGGCCACCCATGCGTAATTCCTAGTCTAATATTCTCCTAATTTACAACAATTTTATGTCAAAACAACAACCAAATCCCGCAGAATTCAGCAGCTTTACCGACTGGTGCTTGCACAAAGACAGCCTTTCAGAAGCAGCCAGATATACAGTTCAGGTACTATTAGATAAAGCTGGCACTTCTGACATTAATGAAGCGAACCGGATACTGTCAAGTAGCAATGAGCTGTCTATGTACCAGAACCAAATATCAGACATCACCTAGAACCGCCATTCCTCCCCCACTAAAAACATTGCTCCGCTCGTTTTATAGTGGGGGAGGAATGGCCCGTGAGAGAGGAGATGCACCCCGCTCGCCAATTCCGACCGAAGGGAGGACAGGCGACGGGGTGTGCGACGAAGGAACATAAGTCTTTGCTTGCCATAAATTAAGTCACGAGTGATATAATCCTAGTTATGGAACAACTACTGACCATAGTTTGCAAGCTTAAACCCATGCCTGAGCAAGTCGCCCAAATAGAGGCAACGCTTCAGGCGTTTGCGACTGCTTGCAACTATGCCAACTCGGTAGTTAAGTCCCAAACTACGAGCAAGACCACCATTCAGAATTTGGTGTATCAAGAGTTGCGATCGTTATTTGGGCTGAGTGCTAACTTGGCGATCAGAGCTTGTGCGCGGGTTGGTGCTAATCGTAAGACTGCCAAACTTCAAGGCAAGCCAGTCAAGGCATTTAAACCAACCAGTGCCGACTACGACGCTCGAATCTTTGCCTTTAGAGAAAAGGATTGTACTGTAAGTCTGACGCTGATGAATGGTCGCTACCACATCAAAATGAATCTAGGTCAGTATCAAACAGGTAAGCTCAAAGGTAAGAAGCCCACATCTGCTCAACTGTGCAAGCATCGAGATGGTAGCTACTACATCCATATTCAAGTCAAGGACACTCCGCCAGATCCGATTAAATCTAATCAGGTAATTGGTGTAGATATTGGGCGTACAGATATTGCCGTAACTAGCGAGGGTGAAAAGTGGAGCGGTAAACAGATAACCTCTGTCAGAGATCGATATTCCAGAACTAGAGCGTCGCTCCAAAGTAAAGCCACGAAAGGCACAAGATCGACACGACGCAGGTGTCGTCAGATATTGCAACGGCTGTCGGGCAACGAGCGACGCTTCCAAACACATCAAAATCATGTCATCAGCAAAACCATCATCAATCAAGCTCTGGCGAGTAATGCTATGGTCGCTATTGAGGACTTGACGGGGATTCGAGATCGCACTAACCAGATGCCCAGAAGCAAAACTGAGCGCAGACGTTCCAATAGTTGGGCGTTTTATCAGTTGCGCCAATTCCTTGAATATAAGGGCTTAGGTGCTGGGGTTGGGGTGATTGCAATTAATCCTCGCTACACGTCTCAGACTTGCCACAAGTGTTTGCATATCCATCCAATCAGGGGTGAATCTTATCGGAAAGGTAAGGGCTTTAAATGCGGACATTGTGGTTGGCATGGCGACGCTGATTTGAACGGTGCGATGATGATTAAATTATTGGGGTCGTCTGTAAACCGACCTGAAGGTTCCAAGCTATTCTGTAGCTTGAGGGCTGTTGAAAGCCCCTACCATAGCTGTACTCAGCTTGGTGGCGGGTAGTTTACACCCCTGCAATCTCTGACTAATTTGGCTTATCTGAATGTAAATTTTAAACCTGAACATAAGGCTCTCATCGAAGCGTGTCGTCAAAAGTGGGGAACTCTCGCCAACTCTACCAAACCCATCTCTAACCCCAAAGCCGCAGCCGCTGTTAAGTCTGTCTGCGAGATCCTGGGTTTAAAAGCCTCTGAAATAACTTTTTGCAGTAGCCCCAATGGAGGCTTAGCACAAATACCGCTGAAAAGATCCAAGGACACTGATTTGATAAAGCGACTTACAAAACGGGTAAAAGATGCGCTGCACCCCTTTTTCTTGATAACAGAATTGCGGCAAGAACTTTCGGAGTTAAGTATATGGGAGGAACAGCTAAAACAACAATTGAATTCAAACTTTTTAGACTATCGGAACTATTCAAAGTTAATATTTACTCCGAAATACTTGGTTGAGAATCTCGCTGTTGCTGAATTCTGTGTTTCTGGCTTCGGTGTTGTTTTGAAACCAGAATCACAGAAACTTTTTGAATGCCTGAACCAGCTTTTAGCAGAATGCGGCTGGATTATTTTGTTAGATGATACCTGCATTGTGTGCTCGCGCCCTTGTCAGCTTCGCCTTGACAACGAGTACCGCCTCCACGCAGAAAGGGAACCTGCACTGGAATTTCCAGACGGTTACAAAATCTATTCCTACCACGGTGTAACATTACCTGAAAAATACGGACAAATTCACCCCAATCTGTGGCAAGCACAATGGCTTTTAGCAGAAAAAAATGCTGAATTAAGACGAGTATTAATTCAGGGAATTGGTTATGCTAGAATTTGCTGGGAACTGCAAGCAACAGAGTTAAATTGCTGGAAAGAATACACGCTGCTCAAAATTGATGCTGATATTGATGGCTTCGATCCTGATGATTTCGAGGACGATGAGGATGCTCCGAAAAAAGAAGATATTTATCTGTTAAAAATGACTTGTCCGAGCACGGGACACATTCATGCGTTGCGAGTTCCGCCTGATATGACATCTGCTCAAGAGGCAATTCGCTGGGTAAACTGGGATATTGACTCAGAGGAGTTTTCCGTGCAAACTTGAAATAGAAGCAGCAGAAATACAATAATTTCCGATTGTTAGTTCATTAGGATGATTTCAGGAACCCTGATTTATGGTAGTTGCCGCCAAGTTAACGATTTCTCTGGCAGAGTTCTTGCAGTTGCCAGAAACTAAACCCGCAAGCGAGTACATCGACGGTCAAATTTATCAAAAATCTATGCCACAAGGAAAACATAGCAAACTTCAAAGTGAGTTATTGTTGGCAATTTCTGAGGTTGGGGAACGCCAAAAGTTAGTCTGTGCTTTTCCAGAATTGTGCTGTACTTTTGGGGATTGCTCAATCGTTCCCGATATTACTGTTTTTGAATGGTCGAGAATTCCTGTTGATGCAGATGGAGAAATTGCCAACCGTTTTGAAATTGCACCGGATTGGATCATTGAAATTCTGTCACCTGACCAATCTCCCAATCAGGTGATAAAAAAAATTGTTTTTTCGATCAATCACGGCACTAAATTGGGTTGGTTTGCCGATCCTAGCGATAAATCAGTAATAGTTTTTCTGCCGAATCAACTGCCTGAAGTTAAATCAGATACCGATATTTTACCTGTTCTTAGTGTGTTGGGTGATTGGCAGTTATCCGCTGCCGAGTTGTTTAATTGGTTGAAAATTAATTGATTTAATAAACTACAATCATTAATCTGAGCGCCGGACACGGCATTGCCGTTTCCCTACCCGATTATGTTGTTAAAAGTTGCAGAGTCCAGCCGGACACGGCAGTGCGGTTTCCCTACCCGATTATGTTGTTAAAAGTTGCAGAGTCCAGCGCCGGACACGGCAGTGCCGTTTCCCTACTGATAACTGCTAGATTGGCAAAATATTAATCGATAAAACACTAATCGAGATTGGGCCTGTGACACTTAAAAGGGTGGAATGCACCAAGCATCAATTTAACAAAAACTGTGGATAACATAAGAAAGAAGCCCACCTTCGGTCAAAGTTGGGCTAAATTCATGCCAGCTTACGGACAGCTAGGCAATCGGGTCTCTTAGCGGATAGACGTAAAA
>JBBSNU010000099.1:0-11021 GCA_038260455.1 Chroococcales cyanobacterium
GGTAATTGCTCAACCCCCTTGACAAGAAAACGAGAAAGACATTAGATAAAGGAATGGAAAAACTCCCCGACTTAAAGCAACTATCGAACGAGGCAAAAGAAGCCTTGATAGTAGAGCTATGGCAGGAAATCCAAAAACTCACGGCAGCTTCTTCAGCCACAGACCAAGTAAAACTAGGCGCTTCCCCCAGTAAAACTAGCAAAAATTCTAGCACTCCACCGTCGAAAGGATTCAAGCCGAACATCAAGCCGTCGAAAATTGAAGGCATCAAAAGACAAAGAAGCGTCGGAAGAGCTGGAGGGGGAAGACAGCTACATCCTGAACCCGATCAAGTAATTATCGCCCAACTGAAAAGTTGCCCCCAGTGTGGAGAGAAAGTCACCGCCACCGCCCAGAAGTTGCAATCCGTCTACGAAAAAATCGAACTACCCCCAATTCGCCCGCTCATCACTCGAATCGAACGCTATGGTGGTCAGTGTGCCTGCTGTCAGACCGAGTATGTTGCACCAGTACCATTGGGAATGGAACCAGGCTCACCGTTTGGCAGTTCAATTCAAAGCTTAGTCACATATCTGCGTTACACTCATGCCATTAGCTACGAACGGCTATCGTCCATATTGGCATCCGTTTTTGGACTCAAGATATCCGAAGGAGCAATCGCAAACCTGTTGGCAAAAGTTAAAACCAGTTTAGACGACCAAGTAAGTCAAATACTACAAAGGTTGCGGCGGGCAAAATTAATTTGTTCAGATGAAACGAGTGCCAGAGTTAACGGACAGAACCAATGGGAGTGGGTGTTTCAGAACCAGGACGTTTGTTTACACGTCATCCGTCCCAGCCGAGGCAGTGGGGTCATAAACGAAGTTCTCGCAGAACATCGTCCCGATATCTGGGTGTCAGACTTATTTAGCGCTCAAAAAAATCACCCAGCACCACAATGGCAAGTGTGTTTGGCTCATCAACTGCGGGATTGCCAATACGCAATTGACGCTGGGGACAAAATTTTTGCCCCAGCGATGAAGAGGTTATTATTAAGGGCTTTTATCATCCATCGGCGACGATCAAAAATGGACGAGACTAGACTCTTAAGATATCGAACAAATTTACAGGAAAGATTAACCCAGATTTTGGATTTAGTGCCAGACCAAAAGGATGGTATCCGGTTACGAAAACGTTACGGTGGGCTGATTGACAATTTATTTCTATTTTTAGAAGACGCAACAATTCCACCCACGAATAATAGTAGTGAACAGGCGATTCGGATGAGTGTGATATTTCGCCGTGTGACCAATGGCTTCCGTTCGGAATGGGGCCGGGATTTGTTTGCTGCGGTTCGTTCAGTTGTCAATACTGGGAAACGTCAGGGTTTAACTGCTTATCAATCTATTCAACAAGCTCTCTCTACTAATGGCTCCCTTTTTTCCCCTAGTTGAGCAATTACGAGTAAAGTTACAAAGTTTGATATTTTGTTGCCCATTCCACGATCGCCTCAGTCAACCCATCTAATGTATATTCTGTCGCTTCTACGTCTAATTTGCCCAATAAGTTCAGGCAGCTTTTGGAAGTTTCCGGCCCGATAGATGCGATGCAAATGTTTTTTAGCCAATCCTGAGATAAGGAAAGTTCGGGAGTTTTTTCTATGAGGTGGCAAAAGTTCTGCACGGTTTTGGAACTGGCAAAGGTTATAATATTTACGGCTTGATTTTGGAGTGCTGCTAGGGCGATCGGAGCGATTGTTTCGGGACAGCAAGATTGGTAAGCTGGTACTTCGATTACTTGCGCTCCTTTGGCGGTGAATTCTTTGACTAAAACTTCTCTACCGCCGCTTTCTACTCTGGGAAATAGAATTTTGGAGTTTTGCAATTTGTCTGGGAAGTTTTCGACTAGCGAGTCGGCGACGAAGTTGGGGGGAATAAAGTCTGGTTGTAGAGAGTGCGATCGCAAACTTTCTGCGGTTTTTTTGCCTACTACTGCGATTTTAATGCCAGACAAGCTGCGCGCGTCTTTGCCTTTTGCTTGTAAGCGTTGAAAAAAGCAATCTACAGCGTTGTGGGATGTGAGAATTAACCAGTGAAAGCTTGACAATTGTGCGATCGCCCTGTCTAATGGTTCCCAAGTGGACGGCGCACCAATTACCAAGGCGGGCATTTCGATCGCGCGGGATCCTAGTTGCTGGAGTCGATCGCTAAATTGACCGGACTGAGAAGCTGCGCGGGTGATTAAAATCGTTTTTCCTGCTAGCGGCTGGCTGTTGTTAGAAATGACTGGTGTATCGCTCATGTTTGTACTTTCCGATCCGATTAAATATTCGCGCAATCTGACTACTTCTCCAATGACGATCGCGCAAGGCGATAGAGATTGACCTGCTGTTTGCTGTACGATGTTGAACAGAGTGCCGACCCAAATTTTCTGTTCGGGGCGGCTGCAATCTCGGATAATTGCGATCGGAGTTTCGGGCGATCGCCCGTGTTTTTGCAATTGCCAAATTATCTCGCTTAAATTGCGCCCTCCCATCAATATTACCAAAGTTTCAATCCGCACTAATGCTTCCCACTCCAGAGCATCCGGTTCGTGGGCGCTCATCACTGCAAAACAGCGGCTCATCACCGGATCTGTGAGGGGAATTCCTGCCAATAAAGGAGCGGCAAATGCTGATGAAATTCCGGGGATTACTTCAAACTCGCACCCTGCTGTAATCAATGCTTGAATTTCGGAACTGGAGCGACCAAAAATAAACGGATCGCCACTTTTTAATCGCACTACTTGTTTGCCGAGTTTGCACTGTTCTACCAGCAAGCGGTTAATTTCTTGCTGCTGGGTAGAAGGTTTGCCGCCGCGTTTGCCGACTTCGATTTTCCGACAAGTTACGGGGATTAATTCGAGTTGCGGGATGTCGATGAGAGCGTCGTAAATTAAGACTTCGGCTTGGGATAGCAGTTTTTGCGATCGCACTGTCATCAAGTTACAATCTCCTGGCCCCGCACCGACTAGATAAACTTTTCCGTTTGGGTTTTTCATAAGTCATCCTCAGTAGTATACTTTATGCTGTATAAACATTTTTCCTTCTTCCTTCTTCCTTCTTCCTACTTCCTACTTCCTTCTTATGCAGATTATCATCATCACGGCCGCCGATGCAAATTACTTTGAACTGGTGCGAGGTACGATTTTATCGGTGCGGGAAAAATCAGAGGGTGCAAAGGTGGCGATCGGCTTTTTCGATCTCGGCTGCACTCCCGAACAATTGCAGTGGCTGGAAACACAAGTTAATATCATTCAAAAGCCCGATTGGGACTTTGACTTTCCTGGCAAAAATGAAGCCCCTCACTATCTCAAAGGACTTTTAGCGCGTCCGTTTCTCCGTCGATATTTTCCCGATTTTGACATCTACCTGTGGATAGATGCCGATGCTTGGGTGCAAGATTGGCAAGCTGTGGAACTATTAGTGAGAGGCGCGCAAAAACGGGGTTTGGCAGTTGTCCCAGAATTGGACAGAGGCTATTATTTATCTTACGGCAAATTGCCTTGGTACTGGGAATTTGTTTACCGCGATTATCAAGCAGTTTTTGGGGAAGAAGTCGCCAAACAGTTGCACAGCTACCCAACTCTAAATGCAGGTGTTTTCGCGCTGCACAAAGACGCGCCGCACTGGGAACTTTGGGCGGAATATCTGGAAGAGGGATTGCAGCGGCACGTTTCTTTGATGACTGACCAAATAGCTTTAAATCGGTTGGTTTACGGCACTGAAATGTTCGATCGCACAGAGATGCTGCCCGCTAGCTGTAACTGGAGCTGCAACTTCGGTTTGCCCGTCTGGGACAAGCAACGAGCCTGTTTTGTGGAGCCGTATTTGCCGCACGGGGCGATCGGCATTCTGCACATCACCGGTCACAAGCACGACTTGGTAAAATTAGCAACAACCGACGGAAATCAAATAGAAATTAGTCTCCGCTATCAACCGATACAACACCCAGTATCTCCACAGTTAAAACAAAAAAAAATGACATTAACACCACAATCTGAAATTCCCCAAAATACTTTGTTACCCGGAGATTACGTCTCGCCCGGATTGAAAATCATCCTTCCAGATGCGTACTTTCCGAACATGGTTGTTGGGGATACTAATACTTGTCCGTGGCCTTACCTGCGCCGGGAAATCAAGCACAATTGGTATGTCGATCGCCGAGCTAGTTCAGTCGGATTTCTCAGCCGCGACGAAGCACACATACTTTACAATACAGCCCTGCAATTTGCCGGGAAAAAAGCCTTAGAAATCGGCTGTTGGCTGGGATGGTCGGCTTGTCACTTAGCCCTCGCAGGAGTTGAATTAGATGTAATCGATCCGCTGTTAGAAAGAGAAGACATTCGACAAAGCGTCATCGATTCAATTCAAGGCGCTCTCAATGCCTCTGGCGTGCAAACTTCCGTGAAGCTAGTACCCGGTTACAGCCCCCAAAAACTAGAGGAATTAGCTAATCAATTTAACCGCAAATGGTCGTTAATTTTTATTGACGGAGAACACGGAGCGCCGGGCCCGTTAAATGATGCTATTGCGTGCGAAAAATTGGCAGAAGAAGATGCAATAATTTTATTTCATGATTTAGCGGCTCCCGATGTTGCTCAAGGTTTGGATTACTTGAAAGAAAGAGGTTGGCATACTGTAATTTATCAAACAATGCAAATTATGGGGGCAGCTTGGCGTGGCAATGTCGCGCCTGTCCAACATCAACCAGACCCCAATATTTCCTGGCAGTTACCAGCCCATTTGCAGGGTTATAATATTAGCGGTATGTCGAAAGATCGATCGGTCGATCGGGAAGTCACTGTACGACAAGTGCATGAAATGATGCAGCAAGCTGTTACATTCCTCCATAGAAATAATCCGGTAGAAGCTATGCGAATAGCTGAACAAGTCGCCTCACTAAATATCAATGTACCAGGAATGTACTACCTGCGCTCTGTTTGTTTGAGCAATTTAGGGCGGCATCAAGAAGCACTTGCAGCGGCTAAAGTGGAACTGGCGATCGCTCCGACCCACCGCCAAGCACAAGTGCAAGTTGAAAAATTAACTAGGGCTTTATTGCGTCCGCAATTAAAAATACCCACACAGCAACGTTCGTGGAATACAACTCTTCCGCGCGAACATATGCTGTCAATTCAAAACGCCACTTTGAACTATTCATACCGAGGCGTACAGATGCTAAAAAATCCCTTCGATTTTACGCTGTACCCCCTATTATTTTGGAACTTAAAACCGCTCACAATTATTGAAATTGGGTCAAAATATGGTGGGAGTGCTTTGTGGTTTGGAGATATGCTAAATAATTTTGGCATTGACGGTCACATTTATTCTATTGATATTTTCAAAGTTACTTCAGTCCAACATCCTCGCGTCACTTACATGGAAGGAAACGGACGAGCTTTACAAGAAATATTAACACCAGATTTTATCAACTCATTGCCGCGTCCCTTACTGGTAATAGAAGATGCCGACCATACCTACGAAACCAGCAAGCACGTCTTGGAGTTCTTCCATCCGTATCTTAAGCAGGAAGAATATATTGTTATTGAAGACGGAATTATTTCAGATTTAGAGCAAGATGCTTCATATAACAATGGCCCTCACAAGGCATTGAAAAAGTTCCTCTCCGAACACGAAGGCGAATATGAAATTGATAGCAATTATTGCGATTATTTTGGCTATAACATTACTTGGTGTACCAATGGTTTTTTAAAGAAAATAAAAGCTCCGTCATTTCTCGGTGCACCAGTTGTAAATAAGCCGTTTGATGACAATTTTCAATCAATACTTTTAGCGATCGAGCCTTACACATTATTGAGCGAAGCTAGACTGTTTTCGCTATACTCCCTCGCAAAACAAATATGTGTGGAAGATTTGCCGGGAAATTTTGTCGAATGCGGAACTTGCAAAGGCGGTTCAGCGGCGTTAATCGCATTTGTAATTAAACATTACAGCCGCCGTCCGAGGGTGCTGTATGCTTTTGATACGTTTGAAGGAATGCCCGCACCTACTGAGATCGATCGACATCAGGGAATACCTGCAAATCTCACAGGTTTTGGCGAAGGAACTCTCAAAGCTGCAATTAGTGAAAATTTGGATAAAATTTGTGAATTACTGCAAGTTAGAAATATTGTGGTACCGGTTAAGGGATTATTCGCCCAGACTTTACCAAAATACAAGTCAGCAATAGGAAGTATTGCGTTTCTGCACGCTGATGGAGATTGGTACGAGTCAACAATGGATATATTTAATACGCTTTATGACAGCGTGATTGCTAACGGTTTGATTCAGGTGGATGATTACGGGCATTGGGAGGGCTGCAAGCAAGCATTACACGATTTTGAGAAGATGAAAGGCGAGTCATTTTCTCTGCAGAGGATTGATGAAACAGGAGTCTGGTTTCAAAAGATAAAATAATATTAAGAAGACTGGGCGGTTTCAACCGCGTCTTATCGACCGTCGGCATCTGGTGGACATCGTTTATGTAGGTGCGGTTTTAACCGTGCGTCCGATCTACAAAAATGACTTATACCAATTTAATGTGAAGTTGCATATATCTCGATCCCCCTAAATCCCCCTTAAGAAGGGGGACTTTGATCAGAATCTTAGCCCCCCCTTACTAAGGGGGGGTTGGGGGGGGTAATATCTAGCGCTACTTTATGAAATTGGTATTACGCAGGAAAACTATATACCGATGCGCCAATGAATTGAAGATTAGCAAGATTACAACTTTTCACCAAATTTTCACTTCTCCTTGCAATGATGAATATCGAGCAAAGCAGATTTCATTCTTGAAGAGAGGATTTTTGATGACAGCTAATCAGTCTCGGATTTACGGTTCTCGCGCGGTTGGCTATGGAGCAGCGCTACTACTTGGTTTGATGTTGTCGGCATCTACGGCGATCGCCCACGTTGGACATGACAATGAATTTAAGGGCGACGGTAGCAAAGTAACACAACCGCTGACTGTGAATGCGGAAACAGCAACAGCATTAGGCATTAAAACAGAAGCGCTCACTTCAAGTGCCGATGCAACCAAGTTGTCAGTTCCGAATAGCAGTGTTGTTGATGCAGAGGGACAAAAGCTGGTTTATGTACAAGAGGGAACCAGCTACAAACCTGTTGTGATTCAGACGGGGACAAGTCAGGGAGACAAAATAGAAGTCACAGAAGGCAACCTAACACCGGGTGTGATGGTGGTGACGCAAGGTGCAACATTGTTGTATTCACAGGCATTGCGGGGTGGTACAACGACTAGCCCCACACCAGCATCCGCAGAAGCTTCTAGCACAGTAGCCAACGCCACATCAGAATCCACAGCAGCTTCTGGAATCTCTCCTCTACTGTGGGTGGGAATTCCCGCTGGATTCGGCGTTGTGGGTGTGATTGCATTCTTGGGCTTGAATAAGTCGAGTGACTCTAATAAGTGAAGTCTGAGCTATTCGATCGCGGTATCTCTGAGCCTTCGGAGATACCTAGAGCTTGCTATTCATTCTTAACCCAAATTTTTTTATGCTGAACCTGATTCCAAAATGGGCGATCGCACAGCGATGGTTTGTGATTGCCGGTGCGATCGCGCTGACAATTTGGAGCATCCATAGCGTCAGTCAAATGCCCCTGGATGTATTGCCAAATTTTGCACCCCCCCAAGTAGAAGTTCAAACCGAAGCCCCAGGACTTGCGCCGGAAGCCGTCGAATCGCTGGTGACGCTGCCTTTAGAAAGTGCTGTGAATGGTGCGCCTGGAGTGCAAGTAGTGCGATCGTCCTCTGCTGTCGGGATTTCTGTCCTGCGGATTGTATTCAAGTGGGGCACAGATCCACAAACCGCACGAGAACTTGTATCAGAAAGGCTTCAGGAAGCTCAGAATAAGCTCCCAGAAGGAGTCGGAACTCCTCAAATATCGCCGTTATCACCACCGATCGGCACGGTAATTCAGTATGCGTTCACATCAGAAACAACCTCGCTGATGGATGTTCGCAGTTTGGTTGATGGTGTGATTAATAATCGCTTGATGGCGGTTCCCGGCGTGTCGCAGGTGTTGGTTTATGGTGGCGATGTTCGTCAGTTTCAAGTGATCGCCAATCCCGAAAAGCTCAAAGCATTGAAGATATCACTTCAAGATGTGGTAGTTGCAGCAACTGAAGCAAATGCGAAGACTTCGGGCGGATTGCTGATTTCACCGGATCTGGAATTGGTGGTGCGCGGAGAAGGACAAATTCAGAATATTGAAGATCTGCAAAAGGCTGTGGTGGCAATTCGCGACGGGAAACCGATTCAACTGCAAAATGTGGCAGAGGTGAAGATCGGGGCCGCCCTTCAGCGCGGCGATGCGAGTTGGAATGGAAAACGCGCGATCGTGGTGATGGTGAACAAACAGCCGTTGGTGGATAGCCCCACTGTAACCCGCGCCATCATGCGAACAATGGATGAATTGAAAGCTAGTTTCCCCAAAGATGTCAAAGCAACGGTGACGTTCCGTCAAGATGCCTATATCAATGCGTCTGTGGATAATGTACGATCGGCATTGATTGAAGGCAGTGTGATTGTCGCTATTATTCTGATTCCATTTCTGATGAATTGGCGAACATTAACTGTCTGCCTTTTAGACTTCTTTTTAACTTTGCTCTTTTCGCTGCTAATCTGTAATTGGATTGGTTTAGAACTCAATACAATGGTGTTAGGTGGTCTTGCCGTTGCCATTGGTACTGCGGTTGACGATGCCATTGTTTACTGTGAGAATACTTATCGCCGTTTGCGAGAAAATCATCTGTCTGAAAATCCCAAACCTGTGATGCAGGTGATTTTTGAAGGCGGTCAGGAAGTTCGGGAGTCTCTGATTGGCGCAATGTTAATCGGTATTATTGTGTTCTCGCCAATTTTTACATTATCGGGGGTGGAAGGGCGAATCTTCACGCCGATGGGAATTGCGTATTTGGTTGTGGTAGTTGTTTCTAGTTTGGAATCGATGCTGATTTCGCCTGCGTTGTGTGCGGTGTTGTTGCCCCACAATCGCATGAATACTAGCGAATCTTTTGTCGCGGAGTTATCAAAGCGAATCTACCGACCTGTGCTTGAGTTTGCGATGCGACAATCTACGATAATTATGGGAGTTACGATCGCAGCTAGCGTCGCGGCGATGGTTGTTGTACCTACCCTCGGACGGGATTTTTTACCGACATTTCAGGAAAAATCTTTGATGAATGCGATCGCGCTTTATCCCGGTTCTTCCTTGGAATCCACGAACCGCATTGGAATGGCGATTCAAAATGCGCTCAAGGCAGATCCGCGATTTGAATCAGTGCAACTTCGCGCTGGACGAGCTCCGGGCGATCCCGATGCTGCTTCAGTGAACTTGGCGCACTTAGATGTCGAATTGAGTGAGGCCGCGATGAAAAATCGTCCTGCTACAATTCAGGCATTGCGACAAATCATGGGACAGTTTCCAGGCGTTGTTACCAATATTGGGGGATTTATTTCTCACCGCATGGATGAAGTTTTATCTGGGGTGCGAAGTGCGATCGCGATTAAAGTCTTCGGGCCCGATCTTCAGGAATTACGGCGCATTGGAGAACAGGTTGAAACCTCAATCAAAGATGTCAAGGGACTGGTGGATTTGCAACTAGAGCCTCAAATTCCAATTCGTCAGGTGCAGATTCAATTCGATCGCGATGCAGCAGCACGGTACGGGCTGACACTAACGCAGGTGTCAAATTTCGCTGAAACAGCATTAAATGGTCGCATTGTCTCTCAAGTGTCGGACGGACAACAGTTAGTGGATCTGATGGTTTGGGTAACTAAATCGGCACGGAACAATTTAGATGCCATTCGCGCCCTGCCCGTTACTACTCCGACTGGACAACAAGTGCCGTTCTCGCAGTTAGCCAAGATTGACTACGGTAGAGGGCCGAATACGATTAACCGAGAGAATGTCTCACGGCTGATTGTGGTTTCTGCTAACGTTGACAGTCGTGATGTTGGCTCGGTTGTCGGTGATATTCGCGATCGCGTAAGTCAAGCTGTGCAACTCCCTCAAGGATATTCGATCGAGTATGGCGGACAGTACAAGTCACAACAAGAATCAACTCGTAACTTTGTGATTGTTGGATTATTTGCGGTAGTTGCGATCGCAATTTTGATGTATTTCACTGTCAAGTCCGTTCCCGCCATGCTGATGATTATGGTCAATCTACCGCTAGCACTTGTCGGCGGGGTGATTGCAGTCTTACTAACCGGAGGAACGCTTTCAGTTCCCTCAATGGTTGGTTTTGTGACACTCTTTGGCGTGG
This sequence comes from Chroococcales cyanobacterium, assembly GCA_038260455.1. Classification (GTDB taxonomy): domain Bacteria; phylum Cyanobacteriota; class Cyanobacteriia; order Cyanobacteriales; family Microcoleaceae; genus Microcoleus. The sequence goes on from JBBSNU010000099.1 coordinate 10,308, forward strand.
CAACTCGCAATGGCTTGTTATTGGTGGATAACTACAACGTCAAGCTGCTTCAGGGAATGCCGATGTCCAAAGTTATTGTGGAAGGGGCGATGGAACGGTTGCTGGCAATTTTGATGACTGCCCTGACTTCGGCCTTGGGAGTGGTTCCCCTCGTGTTAGGAGGCGGTGCTGGGAAAGAATTGTTGCAGCCACTGGCGATCGTTGTTCTGGGTGGCTTGTTTACCTCAACGGTGTTGACGTTGTTGGTACTGCCTGCGTTGTATGCTCGATTTGGCAAGCTTCTCAAGCCCAGATCAAAAGAATTCTTTGACGAGAAAGCTGTAGTCCGGACAGTTTTTAATCACGAACAGTAGAATGAGCGTTTCAGCTTCCTCACGATCGGAAATCTTAACGGTAGAATGAGGGTTTGGGTCGCTACTCCAAAAACTGTCGGGAGTATTGGAGAAAGCATCTCATACCAATTTCATAAAGTAGCGCTAGATATTACCCCCCCAACCCCCCCTTAGTAAGGGGGGGCTAAGACTTCAGCACATCTTTAGAAAAATGGTATCAGTAGTCCTTTAGTATCAATTTCATGCGAATCTTATTGGTCGAAGACGAACCAGATTTAGGAGCACTCCTGCAACGAACCCTCAGTCGCGAGAAATATCTGGTGGACTGGGTGCAGGATGGCTTAGTCGCTTGGGACTATTTGGAACAGCAGTGGGCAGAATA
>JBBSNU010000100.1:0-10994 GCA_038260455.1 Chroococcales cyanobacterium
ATGGGGTACGTAGGGCGGCCTTCAGGCCGCCCCGGGATCCCGGCCTGAAGTCCGGGAGCCTCGGGGTGTTCCATTTCTCGGGCGAGCGACCCCGCTCGCGCGTAGAATACGCGACCGGGGACGCTCGCACTATAAATGCAAAACACAGATGCTCCCGGACTTCAGTCCGCTATCCCGGAGCGGACTGAAGTCCGCACTACGAACCCAATTAAAATTAGAAGACTGGCATTCCGAACGATCGAACTAATCATCCAGACGTGAATTTTCCGCCAACCGAGCGATCCCGATCGATTTCCGGCGCAATTGTCGAAAAAACCATCAACAGCAGCGCAGCGATGCCACAATCGTTCCTGCATCTAGTTTAAGGCATTGCAGGCGAGACGTAATCTTCTTCAAGGGCGATCGGCAGCGTTACCGTAAACTTACTCCCGACACCTTCTTCGCTGCTCAACGTAATTTCGCCACCGTGCAAGTCCACACATTTTTTAACAATACTCAGCCCCAGTCCAGTACCGGGAATGATACCCACATTTTTTGCCCGGTAAAACGAATCAAACAGTCGTTCTTGGTCTGCAAAAGGTATGCCAATTCCGGCATCCTGTACCGAAAAAATAGCCTCACTTTCAGTAACTTTTAATTCAAAGATTACTTGAGTATTTGGGGGAGAATACTTAATAGCATTTGACAGCAAATTGCTGATAATGCCCCGCAGCAAGCTCACCTCCAAACACGCGAGCGCCGATTGACAGTGATTCACAAAAATCAACTTCACCGCATCAGTTTGACGCTTCAAATTCAGGCTGCTTTGAAATTCTGCTACCAACACATTACAAAACTTTGCCAAGTCTATCGGTAGCAAACGAAGCGCAATTTTTCCCGACTCCGAGCGGCCCAGCAGCAGAACGTCATCTAATAACAGATCGATGCTTTTTGCTGCAACTTGAGTTTTGTCAAGCAGTTCTTGTGTTCGATCATCAGATAATTTCGATTTGTACTGGGTAAGAACTTGTGTAGTGCCGATGATGAAGTTCAAAGGATTGCGAACGTCGTGGGCAATCATGTACAGCAAAGATGTTTTCTGCTCGTTGAGTTCTTTGGCTGTTTGCAGACTGCGATCGAGTTGATCGTGAGACAATTTTAGAGTTAAAGACAACTGGCGCGATCGCAGCAAAATCTCCACCCGCGCTTGCAACTCTATCTTCTCGATCGGAGCAATAATTAAATCGTCAATAGTTTGCCAAATAAATTGCGTTGCCATCCCCACATCCGATCGGGATGTAATCAACAGAAAAGGTAAACACACCGGGCCTTCTGCCTGTTTTTTTTCTGCGATCCATTGCCAGTGCCGTTTCAGGGCAAGACCGTCAACTATCCCCAGGTCAAAAGATTGATTTAATGGTAAAAGCTCATCTATATTTTCGGTGGAGTTGGGCAGCAATACTTCATAGTAAACTGCCAGCCATTCTAATAATAAGCGGCGATTTTCTTTCTGTTCGACAAGCAATAAAATTTGACTCACGCAGGTTCTCCTAGCAAGCTGTGAACAATGGACAGCAAATCTCTAACGATCAAAGGTTTTACCAACATACTCCGAGCTCCGCGGGAGAGGCTTTCGTGCTGAATCGCCGCGCTTTGTTTGGGCGAAAGTATCATAAAAGGGATTTGGTGATTTCGCAGTTGTTCGCAGCAGTCCCAAATCCGGCGGTCGAAACCAGAAATATCTACTAAAGCCATGCCGATCCTAGCAGGCTGACCGATCGCCTGCGCCACCTCTTCAAAGCTAGAAGCCGCGATCGTCTGGTATCCTTCTTTATTAAGAAATTGTGCTAGGAGTTCCAAATTTCGGTGATTCCGGTCTACCGCTAAAATTATTGAGTTTTCAGTCATCTATCGGTGTCCTCTGAATAGGGCTTATACTATTTTAGATTTTAGAATTTAGAATTTAGAATAGGCAATGACTGATTATCTATGGGTTTGGATCTGGCCTACAGTTGTATTCTTTGTTTCAACTGGTATTAGCTTACTTTTCGGCGAGCTCTTAAAAGTTGCGACCTCAGAAACCCGGTTTCTTCCTAGATTTCTCGTCAATAAACGCAAATTTTTCGTAGAAACCGGGTTTCTAGCCCCCGTGCGTCCAAGACTGTAAAAGTCGGAAAATACACAATTTTACCAAGATATTTAACTTTTCCAGGACTTATGCTGCTGGTGCGGTGCGCGCACTACTGCTATTGCTGAGGTGCGCGCACCGCACCCTACTAATTAGATCGACAACTGCTTTCATTAGCTGCACTCCGCCAAAAATAGCACTGAGAACCTTGATTCAATCTTCATCCGCTCCCCCCTCAATCCACACCGGCGCCGAGCTCAAAATGCCGCGCAGCCCCCGTATCGGTTTGCTGACTTTGATGCCGTAGCGAGTAATATCGAGTTCTCGCAGAGTTTTCTCGAAATTGCTGACTCGTTTTTTAATTACTCCGATCGCCTTGCGGATTTCTGTTCTATTATGCAGTTGGCGCTCCAGATAGCGTATAAACATCAGATTATCCGCCAAATAGCTAATCCCGATCTCGGTCAGCCGAAAATCTCCACTAATGGCTTCTACCTCATTAATCAAGATAACCGTGACTCCCATATTCTTGAGATACTTGCACAAAGCGTGCAAATTGTTCACCAAATCTTGCCCCCGCATCGAAATTTGATAGCCAGAAATACTGTCAATCATCACAATCCGCGTCTTTTGCAGCTCCACCTCCCGGCGTACCATACTCGCAAACTGATCCGGCGAATACAGCAACGGTTCCACAGGTATCACCGCAAGACTTCCCTGCGCCATCATCGCCCCAACCGGGATGTTAACTGATTCGCAGCGGCCGAGCAGAGTAGAAATTGACTCCTCAAAAATGTAAACTACTGATCGCTCCCCCCTTCCCGCTGCTTCTTTCATAAACTGCATCCCCACCGTCGTTTTACCCACGCCGCTAGGGCCGCTGATCACCGTCACAGTCCCGCGTTCCAGTCCCCCGTGCAGCAGTTCGTCCATTTCTGGAACCCCAGCAGAAATCGGTTCAGCCACAAAATCCTGTTGGTAGTTGTCGGGAAGCAGCCGCGGAAATACCTCCATACCAGCCCCAGTCAGGCGCAGCGAATGGCGGCCGTCTCGGAAGTTGGAACCGCGCAGCTTAGTGACAGACAGAGTGCGCCCTTCGGGCCGCAGTTCTAAATAAATCACGCCGTCGCTGATGAATTGCAAATCGTCGTCGGGAGCACTTGATGTGCCTTCGGAGGTGAACACCACCGTCGCCCCTCCTTCCACCAAAAACCGCAGAAAAGACAAAACTTGCTTGCGAAACTGAAACTCATCCGCAGCTAAGTAGCGAAATTGAGTGATTGCATCCAAAAACACGCGCTGCGGCTTGACAGCCTTAACTCGCTCGATAATCTTTTGGGTAGTCGGTTCTCGCTCAACCTCCGACGGGGAGAAAATGTCATAGGTTTGAACTTCGGTAAAGAATTCTGAGGATGGGCTCAAATCGAGGAACGCCATCGCCTCCATGTCAAAACCGAGAGTTTCGGCATTGGCGCGCAATTGCGCTTCCGGTTCTCCTAAAGTAATAAACAGGGGTGTTTCTCCCAGAGCAATACCTGCGGTCAAAAAGTGAAAGCCCAGGGTAGTCTTGCCAGTACCCGGGCCGCCGCGTACCAGATAAGAGCGCTGAGGAATCAGGCCGCCATCAATCACTTCGTTGAGACCGGTAATTCCCACAGAAAGTCGGTTTTGAGACATTTGTTTCTTCATGTTTTGAATATCGGGCCCGTATTAATATTTAATGGTTTTAGGCAGTGTTTTGATAATTTTTTTTACCGGGCGTCTGATAACCTTCATGAAATCTTTTTCTACCGAAAATTACGTTAGCACACAAGAATTAGAAAGTATTGTCGGGACTTCTGGCATCTGTCCGCAGCAGGACGCAGAAGCTGTTTGGCAAGAACGGGTAGAAAAAGCAGTTGCCCCGGGCACGAAAATAGATTGTACCGTTTACCCGAATACTCAGGAAGAACTCGCGGCAGTGATTGCTTGGGCAAGGCAAAATCGCTGCGCCGTCTTGCCGGGGGGTAGTGGCAGCAAACTGGATTGGGGTGGTTTAGTTCGATCGGCTCCTGCCAATCCCCCTGAAAAACGGCTTTCAGAACCCCCTTTGTCAAGCTCCGCAGGGGAGATTGTGGTGGTTAGTGCGACGCGCCTGAATCGGCTGGTAGAACACGCTGTGGGCGATTTAACCGTGACTGCGGAGGCGGGGATGAAGTTTGTTGATTTGCAGGAAATTTTAGGTAAAGCAGGTCAATTTTTGCCGATCGATCCAGCATATCCCCAACAGGCAACTTTGGGCGGCATTGTCGCTACTGCCGACACGGGCTCGTTGCGGCATCGCTATCGGGGGGTGCGCGATTTGCTGTTGGGAATCACCTTTGTGCGATCGGACGGTAAAATTGCTAAAGCCGGAGGTCGAGTTGTTAAAAATGTCGCCGGCTACGACTTGATGAAACTGTTTACCGGTGCTTACGGCACATTAGGCATCATCAGTCAAGTAACATTCCGAGTTTATCCGCTGCCCGAATCATCGGGAACTGTCATACTGACAGGAGAAACTAATGCTTTAGCCGAAGTCACTCAAATCTTATTATCTTCTGCCCTGACACCGACGGCTGTTGATTTGCTGTCACCGCAGTTAGTAGAAAAACTGAGTTTAGGTAAAGGTTCGGGATTAGTGGTGAGATTTCAAAGTATCGCAGAAAGTGTTAAACAACAATCAGGCCGCTTACTGGAAGTTGGCGAAAAGTTGGGTTTGCAAGGCACTACCTGCTGCGAAAATGATGAGCATCACTTATGGCAAAGATTGCCAGAAACAATGTGGGATTCTGGCACAAAGTCGGCAATTATTTGCAAAATAGGAATCAGACCATCGGAAGCTGTCAAGGCAATTAACGAATTGCCCGTACAGGACGCTTTGATTCATGCAGGCAGCGGTTTGGGGGTTTTGCGGTTTGAGAATGCGACGGCTGAAACGCTGTTGCAGGTACGCAGAGGGTGCGAAGCGAAAGGCGGTTTTCTGACTGTTTTAGCAGCGCCGACCGACATCAAGCAACAGTTAGATGTTTGGGGCTATACTGGAAGTGCGATCGATTTAATGCGCCGGATTAAACAGCAGTTTGACCCGGAAAATCTTTTGAGTCCCCATCGTTTTATAAGCGGTATTTAGTTTAAAGTTTGTAGTCAGGACTTTAGTCCTTCTTAAATCCCCGTCTAAATCTTTTGTAAACTAGGTTCTTTTTTAACGAACCGCGAAGACGCGAAGAACGCGAAGGAAGAAAAGAGAAGAAGAGAGAAGAGAAGAAAGTGTGTGTGTTCGCTTGATGTCATCCGTTAAATCCGTTAAATAATCCGTTGCCGAACTTCTTTCTGCCATATATGCAAACTTCAGAAACATCTCAAATTCCCAGTGACGATTTAAAACCCGCTAAAGAAAGCAATTTCCTAGCACAAAATCCGCACTTACAAACTCTCGAAATCCCAGGTTTCGATGCCAACAATCCGCCCGATCCCAAATTAATTGATACTTGCGTGCACTGCGGCTTTTGCTTATCAACTTGTCCGAGTTATCGTGTACTCGGCAAAGAAATGGATTCGCCCAGAGGCCGCATTTATTTAATGGATGCAATCAACGAAGGCGACGCACCTTTAAACGAAGCAACATCGCAGCATTTCGATACTTGTTTGGGCTGTTTAGCCTGCGTGACAACTTGTCCGTCGGGAGTTCAATATGACAAATTAATTTCCGCAACTCGCCACCAAGTTACCCGAAATCAAAAACGCACTTTTTCCGACAATGTAATTCGCACTTTAATTTTTAATCTTTTCCCTTATCCTCACAGATTGCGGCCTTTGCTTGTACCGCTGTTTGTTTATCAAAAATTAGGACTGCCAAAACTCATTCGTAAAACAGGTTTGCTGAAAAAAGTATTTCCCCGCTTGGCGGCGATGGAATCTATTTTGCCGAAGGTAACAGTTGATTCTTTCCGGGATAATTTACCTGAAGTTATTCCCGCACAAGGGGAGAAACGCTATCGAGTCGGCGTGATTTTAGGTTGTGTGCAGAGGTTGTTATTCTCGCCGGTTAATGAGGCTACGGTGCGTGTTTTGACGGCTAACGGCTGCGAGGTTGTGATTCCGAAAAGTCAAGGATGCTGTGCTGCTTTACCGGAACATCAAGGACAAGCCCAACAGGCGCAATCTTTGGCGCGACAAATGATTGACAGCTTTGAAAATACTAATGTTGATTTTGTAATTATTAACGCTGCTGGGTGCGGCCACACTTTGAAAGAATACGGTCACATTTTAGCTGATGACCCGGAATATCGGGAGAAAGCTGAGAAGTTTGCTGCTAATGTGAAGGATGTGCAGGAGTTTTTGGCAAGTGCGGGAATTACGGCAAAACTCAATCCTTTGATTGACGGAGATTTAACAATTGTGTATCAGGATGCTTGTCATTTGTTGCACGGACAAAAGATTAGTTTGCAGCCTCGTCAGTTGTTGCAACAAATCCCTGGGGTGAAGTTAAAAGAACCTGTGGATGCTGCTTTGTGTTGCGGGAGTGCGGGGGTTTACAATATGTTGCAGCCGGAGATTGCTGATGAATTGGGAGTGCAAAAGGTGGAGAATTTGCTGAATACGGGGGCTGAGTTGATTGCTTCTTCTAATCCAGGTTGTTCTTTGCAAATTAAGAAGCATTTGGAGTTGCAGGGAAAGGCTGTTACTTTGATGCACCCGATCGAGCTTTTGGATTATTCTATACGTGGGGTGATGTTGCAGAGGAAGTAATTTGCTGGGGCGGGCGGTGTCTGCCCTACTTTCTCTGCTGGATGAGATTTTTTTAATGTACCGCAGAAATTCGTTGAAAAGTCGTGAAGCGTTGCTATCCCGCGCGTGAATCGCACTTCCCACCCTTCCGAAACAGCTAAAATTAAATTAAATAGTCCCTAATCCCGGACAACAGTTATGGTAACTCAAATCCCATCCCCAACTCAGCAACAGATTATCTACCCCGAAAGCGATGGCAAACCAATGGCAAACAATACCGACCAGTTTCGCTGGATTCTAGTCATTGAGCAAAATCTAGAATGGATGTATGCTAATGACGAGAATGTATTCGTAGCTGGTGATTTGTTTTGGTATCCAATCGAGGGAAAACCGAATATTGTTAACGCCCCCGATGTGATGGTTGCCTTCGGCATACCTAAAGGGAGACGGAGTTCTTATCAGCAATGGAACGAGTCAGGAATTGCACCGCAAGTTGTGTTTGAGATTCTCTCTCCTAGCAATAGCCAGGATGAAATGGAGACGAAATTACTGTTTTACGATCGCCACCAAGTTGAAGAATATTATATTTACAATCCTACTAACAATCAACTCAGAGGTTGGTTGCGGGGAGAAGACGGCTTGGATGCGATCGCATCTATGGAAAACTACGCAAGTCCAAGGTTAGCCATCCTGTTCGATTTATCAGGCGATGAATTGCAAATTTATCGACCTGATGGCACTAGATTTTTCTCCTACGTTGAGATTTGTCAACTGCTAGAACAAGCCGAACAGCGGACAGAACAAGCCGAACAACGGACAGAACAAGAACGTCAGCGGGCAGAACTTGCAGAAACAGCTTTAGAAGAGGAACGGCGGCGATCGCAACTTTTGGCGGAACGGCTGCGAGAAATGGGAATTAACCCAGATGAATTAAGTTAGACAGACTGCGATCGATGGGTATTGACCCGGAATAATTGTAAACTAGATTGGGGCAAAGGGCGATCGGCACAATGACCAATGACCAATGATATCGTATCCGGTAGATTGACCGATCTAAAAATAGGTTCGTAGTGCGGACTTTAGTCCGCAGCCTAAGAACGGACTAAAGTCCAGATTGACCGATCTAAAAATAGGTTCGTAGTGCGGACTTTAGTCCGCAGCCTAAGAACGGACTAAAGTCCGCACTACGAACCGTTTTTGTTTATGGTAATCGATCGGCCATGATATGACCAATGACTAATGACCAATTCCCTCTTCCAACCTCAAAAAATGCACTTGTCCCGAAGCTTCCGCCGCCACAATTGTCACCCCATCCGGTGCAATAGCGCAAGCTTTCAAAGCACTATCTCCCCTGAAACTAGCAACTATTTTTCGACTCAACAAATCCCAAACTTTCAGAGTATTGTCATCGGAAACAGAAATCGCCTTATTTCCCAAAGTCGCCACAGATGTTACCGCATCCCCATGACCTGCCAAAGTAAAAATTTCTTTTCTACTTGACAAATCCCAAACTCTCAGATTTGGTTCCCGCCCGCCAGAAATTACCCATTTACCATCCGTTGTAACTGCCACAGCATTCACAAAACTCTCATGACCTTTGAGAGTAAAAAGTTGATTTTTGACGACTAAATTCCACATATTTTGAAAAATATTCTTTTCTTTCCCCAAACTCCAAACTTTCAAAGTTTTGTCGCCGGCTGCCGAAATTACCCGTTTTCCGTCTGGAGTAACTGCCACAGCTTTTATCCCGTCAGTATGACCTGAAAATGTAAAAATTTCTTCTCCTGTTTCTAAACTCCAAACTTTAATAGTTTTGTCTCCAGAACCAGAAATCGCCATCGTTCCGTCAGGGGTAACAGCTACAGAATTTACCCAGTCTGTATGACCCCTGAAAGTCAAGATTTCGGTTCCGGTTTCTAGATCCCAAAGTTTCACGGTTTTGTCGCCGGAACCCGAAATTATTCGCTGGCTATCTGCTGTTATTGCGATCGCTTTTACCCAATCTTGATGTCCCCCAATAGTAAAAATTTCTTGCCCGTTTTTGAGATTCCAGACTTTAATGCTGTTGTCTCCTGAACCGGAAATTGCTTTAGTACCGTCCGCCGTCACTGCTACAGCATTTACCCAGTCATCGTGACTTGCAGGTGATAAATTTTCTTTGCCTGTTTCTAAGTGCCAAACTTTGAGGGTTTTGTCAGATGAACCAGAAACTATCCGCTTCCCGTCGGGGGTAACTGCGACAGCATTCACGGGCGCGATGTGATTGGTAAAAGTAAAAAGTTCTGCTTGTGTTTCTAGATTCCAAACTTTCAGCGTTTTGTCGCCGGCTGCCGAAATTACTCGTTTTCCATCGGGAGTTACTGCTATATCTTGGACGAAACTGCTGTGTTCTCCTAAAGTAAAAAGTTGCTTTTTTTCTAACAAACTCCACACTTTGATTGTGCTGTCATAACTGCCGGAAATTATTTGTTTGCCGTCGGGAGTTACTGCTACTACTTTTACCCAATCTGTATGTCCGGTGAGGGTGAAAAGTTCTTCTCCTGTTTCTAAATTCCAGGCTTTAATACTGTTGTCTCCCGAACCGGAAACTAACTGTTTGCTATCGGGAGTTACTGCTACAGACTGGACAAAACTGCTGTGACTTTTTAGGTTGAAAATCACTGTCCCTGTTGACAAATCCCAAACTTGTATGCTGCCATCCCAGGAACCGGAAATTATTCGTTTGCCGTCGGGAGTTACTGCTACCGCTTCTACTGCAAAAGTATCGCCTGCTAATGTTAATATTTCTGTTCCTGTTGCTAAATCCCAAATTTTAATAGTGTTGTCCCAAGAACCGGAAATTACTTTAGTGCCGTCTGGGGTGACGACTACAGCATTGACGTAGGTAAGATGACCTTTGAGGGTGAAAAGTTCTTGTCCTGTTTCTAAGTGCCAAACTTTGAGAGTGTGGTCGGAGGATGCAGAAATTGCCCGCTTGCCGTCCGGGGTAACAGCTACAGCTTGTACCCAGTCTGTATGTCCGGTGAGGGTACGCAGCAATCTTCCGCCCGGAGGGGTAAAACTGGGCGTTAGAGGTCGCAGCCAGGGGGTTTTCTGCTGTTTTGCTTGGGTTAGCAGTGTTTGAATTTCGGGGGTTTCAAAGCGCATTAAGCGGGCAATTAGTTGCGTGGCTAGTTGGCTTTTGTCTTTGGCTAAAATGTGGGCAGAAAGTCTGATTGCTTCTTGGATTAATTTGAGTTTTTCGGCTTTTTGGTCTGTGATAATATCGGGATTTGTTGCTAAATCGTAATCTTCTATTAGGGCTTGTACTCCTGATGCTGACAGCTTGGCTTCAATAAATTTGTAATCTGTTAGTAAGCTGTATAATTTTTCTGAGTCTGAAGTCGCTGCTAGCTGATTTGGCAGAATTTCCAGACAGTGTGTCTGTTCTGCGGGCTGCATTTTGTCCAGCCCTTCTGTAAACTCGCTCATAAATTTGCTGATGTCTTTTTTTTTAATGTATGCGATCGCTAGCTGCACCTTGCTGGAAACTCGATCGAGAATCTTTTCTCCTTTATTTAGGATGACATATTTGAAGGCTATTTGCTACCGGGCTGCTGCCCTCAATGAGGCTGATGGTTCGATGAATCGCTGGTTTTTGAGTCCGTGTCTGCTTTGAGAATTTTTAATGAGTGCGATTACTATCAACCGCCGCCCGTGAAAATTTAACTCTGCTGCGCCAAATCTACCGATCGACAAAACCTGACATATATCGTTATTTTTCTTAATATAGCTGGTCTGGTAACGATGATTGTCGATCGGCTAACACCAATTTCATAAAGTAGCGCTAGAGCTTACCCCCCCCAACCCCCCCTTACTAAGGGGTGGCTCAGAATTCATCTGTAGCATATCTTTAGAAAAATGGTATAACACTCTCAAAGCTCAATTTTTTTAGCTACCGTCATCCTATTTGATGTGCGAACAAGACTTTTTTAGCGAAATACGATGCCGAATCTAATTTTCTGTCAACTCGGCTGCATCAGCCTGCTGTCGCCCGGTGGGGTTTCCTACCTCAACCAAACCTGCAATCTGCTTGGCCCAAATCCCGGAAAGTTTTGCAGGCGCGCCCTATTCCTTTAAAATATAGAGTGGCACTTGC
>JBBSNU010000101.1:0-10986 GCA_038260455.1 Chroococcales cyanobacterium
CGGGCCAAACACAATCCCCGCAGGATTAATTAGAAACAGATTAGAATTGCCGCCCGTGACAGTAATTAAGCCGTTAATTAGCGAAGGGTTCCCGCCAGAAATACGAGCTAATATATTTTGAATAGCCGAATTAGTCAGAAAATTAGCAATTTGACCTTGATTTAAGCCGAATTGCCCAAAACTGTGAAAAAGATTCGCCCCGTCTCCCGACAAACTGCCGCCATTGATATCGTAGCGGTTGCCGGTGCGGGTAACAGCAGTCCCAGTACCGTCAGCAGCCGGGACTATGGGCTGTGCTTGCGCCAAAGTATTAAAAATTAACAAAGAAAACGGACAAATAAATAACCCGACCTTTTTAATCTTTAAGTTGACGTTTTTCATGGCAGCTAAATTCGATCGCAATTTCCCTCAATTATGGCACCCGCGAACAAAATAATCGTAAATAACAAATTAATTAGCCCATGACAACTCCCACCATCAAAAGCTTGTACACAGACGGCGCTTGTTCCGGCAACCCCGGCCCCGGCGGCTGGGGTACAGTAGTTTGCTACGCCGACGGCAACTGTCACGAACTCGGGGGAGCAGACCCCCAAACCACCAACAACCGCATGGAAATGCAGGCAGCAGTCGCTGCGCTCGAATTTTTTGCTAATTCCGGTCAAACCGAACCAGTAACCCTTTACACGGACAGCGAATACGTTAAAAACGGCATCACTAAATGGATTCAAGGCTGGAAAAATAAAGGCTGGAAAACCTCGACGGGCAAAGAAGTCGTCAACCAAGACCTCTGGCACCTGCTAGACAAGCTGAATTCGCGACAAATCAAGTGGGAACACGTCCGGGGCCACTCCGGCAACTTCTACAACGACAGGTGCGACGAAATCGCCCGCAGCTTTTCCCACAATCTCACTCCCAAACTGCAACAACAGAAAGCAACCGCAGGCGGGGCTGGGGCGAGTACGGGGGCATCGCCGCTACGCTTTGAAAACCCAATTGTTTTGGAAGAAACGGACGCAACTGGTAACAAAACGATAGAATCCTATGTCATAACTTCTGACCTTCCGATCTCCAACTCTACCATGATGGATTCAACTGCCGATACCCTGGAGAACTTGCCCCGCGAGGTGAGGGTTCAGGAACTCCGCAACCTGATCGAAACCTTGCACACAGCCGATGAAGTGGCTACCAAGGGCTACTTGATCACCAGTTCTGAACTGGCTGATTTGATGGATGTAAATGCCAGCGCTGTCACCAGTCGCGGAGACAATTGGGTGTGGCGCAACTGGGTAGTTTCTCGCGTCCGCCGCGAGGGGAACCAAATTCTCTGGCAATTAGAGAGAATCGATCACGTAAGTACAACAGATTAGTAATCAGTCATCAGCCATTAGTCAGATTCTGACAAGTGCCTTTTGCCTGCTGCGACATCTAGGATTAATTCCCAGAACTATAACGGTAGGTTCGCGTCGCGTGCCTACCGTTTCAACACATGAAAAATAATTTTACCTATAATTAAGAAAAACGAACAAATCCCGAACAAACAGTGAAAAACAAGAGTTCGATAGGTTTAATGAACTGGCTGCAACCAAAACAAGAAACCGTTTTGCTGTGCGACTCAATTGCAGCAGCTTCTGACATGGCATTTATGCTCAACGGTGAGTGGGATGGCTGCAATAGTTTGGTTCTCCCTAAATCCGACAAGGTAGCAATTGAAGCAGCCGCTAGTTTGCTGGAGACATCGTGGTGCTACCAAAATGCTTGCGAAACAGTTTTAATTCGGTTAGCAGCGGACGAATTGCTGCGCCGTTATGCCCTGGGAGACAGATTTTTTATTAATGCCAATTTGAGATGCGCTCAATTGGATAAAGTTTGCTTGGAAAAGATTGATTTGAGTTATGCTAAATTGAATTTAGCTGACCTGTGCCGCACTAATTTAAGCCAAGCCAATTTAACATCAGCCGAGATGCCAGGAGCAAATTTGAGTAGCAGTAATTTGAGTGGAGCGCAACTGGTTAGGGCTAATTTAGTTGGAGCCAATTTATCAGATGCTAATCTCCGAGGCGCAAATTTGAGTTATGCAGATTTAAGCAATGCTAACTTGAAAAATGCTGATTTAAGAGGTGCAAATTTAGGTAGATGTGATTTAAGAAAAACTTGCTTAAATGAGGCGATGCTTGACTAAAATAAGGGGCGGGGAGAGAGCAGATTATTTATGCCCCGCGTTCCAATTATGATTCATATTTGCGATCGCGCCACCTGTAGGTAGGTAGTTGCGATGCGGGGCTATTTTCTATAGGCAAGAGCGAAGACAGCGCAACAACATACCTTGAATGTGACAGCAACCGCCACTCAAGGTATTTTCTATAAATAACCTCCAGATCGAGAGGACGCTCACCCTCGATCGAAAACGGTTTGAGGCTCGTACTATACTAACTGTCAACTGTCAACTGTCAACAATCAACTGTCAACTGTCAACAATCAACTGTCAACTGTCAACAATCAACTGTCAACTGTCAACAATCAACTGTCAACTGCTATAAAATGATCTATGAAACTGCCCTCAGCCAGTTCTGGCAGCAATTAGGAAAGATATTGTTCGGTACTGCACAAAAGACCGATCGACGACCCGTTTCCGACAAATTGAGTAACTACGAACGCTACCAGCAAGCGGCTTTCAATCGACCAGAGTTTTATCCGATCGATCAATCTGTGTCGCCCGAATATTACCGCCCCATTGCGCCTTGGATGGGGCGATTAATTTTGCCTGCCAAAGAGCAACGGCAAACGATTCAAGGCGCGTTGTTTGAAATTCATCACGCGCCTGGTGAATTTCAGCATTTTGTGGGACAAGTTGCGATCCTGCGCTTTAGTGACGATCGCCTGGTGCAGGCCTACGTTCGGGCCGTGACGAAAGACGTGCATTTCAGTCCTCAAGCTGAACGCAGCCAACAAAAAGGCATAGTTCACCCAACAAGGCTCAATCACTGGCGACAAGTTAATCCCCTAGAGTCGATCGCAGGTTCGCATCCTCACGATGATGTAATTGTGATGCTGCAAGAACCCGTGGGTGTGGAACAATTTGCACAAAATAACATTCTGACCATTGCTCGCGAACCAGTGCAAATTACCGGACGTTATTACGGGTTAGTGAAATTTATGCGATCGCTTCAGCCGAATGGTGATTTGTTTGAGGTAATTCACTTCGATCGCGCCTCGCGACAATTCGCGGGATCCGAAGAAATCGTTAGCCTGCCTCCAGTAATTGCCAATAGCAATCAGACTGCTTCCTCCACCAGCAAAAACATTGAGAAATCGCCCCTAAATGAAACTGGATGGTATATTTACGGTGCGCCGGATCGATCGGGGCGATTTGTCGTGCAGGCGATCGCGCCTCGGAGTCTGTTGCAGGTTGAAGCTGACCGACAGATTGCAGGCAAAACCTCAGTTAAACACTACCTCAAACACGAGACTTGGAGCAATCTGGTTGCTCAGAAGGGAAAAACCAGTAAGGCATTGTTTCGTTTCAAATCAAATCGAAACCCAGCCAATTGGTACGAAGGAAAACGAGCCTTACTGATTCACATCTATGGTGGGATTGGAGGCAAAAAAGCAGAACCAGCTACCAAAACTCCGCTCTACTTCGGGCATTTTGCTTACGGACTCGCGACAGTCGTGCGAGAACCGCTGGCGAATGAACTGCGGTTTGACATTGTTTATCACCAAATCTACACGCACAACAAGGAGGGGCTGATTGCTGGGAGTTTGCATTGGTCGCGCTACATGGGCGACAGACAGTTGGGCTGGTTGGGTTTGCGCCCGGTTTGCGATACGATAATCGAATTCGATGCCTTCACGAGCGAGTATGAAACCCAGAACGGCCCGAAGCGATCGCCACTCGATCGATTGATTTACCAGCTAGAAATCATGGCGGCTCGTTACCGGATTGGCGATGGCACCGGAGGGACGTTTGTTGGGCCTGACTACAATTGCACTCAAGACTCCAATCAAGCTTTGTATGCAGCAATGCGGCAAATTGCTCGATCGCTTCTGTCTCTCCCAAATATCGAAGCATCGAAACAGCAACACCCCGAAGAATTAGATAAATTAGAGCAGTTAGAACAGTTGAGCAAGGAGTTAAAACGGCTGCTGTTGCCATGTGGAACCGCACGCGCCGACTGGAAGAATCAAGATGAAGTTTTGGGCAGCACTTTAGAAGATCATCCGCTGCAAAAGATTCGCCGAAGCCTGCTGAGTTGGCGCACAATTCTACCGCGTCTGACAAGCGATGAAGTGACTCAAGCCTTTCTCGAACAGGGTGGGGAAGCCTGGGTGTTGCGAACAAATCAGGTCGGAGGTTTTAATCGAGAGATTGAACCTGTAGCGCCGATGACATTGTAGCCAACTTTCCACAGCCCACCTGCACCCATATATGAATGTTGGGTGCGGAATTTGAAGTCAAAATTGTTTAAGAACAAAACATTGTTGTGTCCTTGTAGAAGTCGAGGCATTTTATGCACCTTACAACTGTCGCCGGCCCAGCGGGGCGACTCAATCTCACCGACACGGGCGCGGTAAGCGGCGCAGAACCACAAGCCATCCCCGTCCTGTTAGTACACGGTATGGCCTACGACATCGGAGTCTGGGACGAGACGATCGCACTTTTGCGAGCAAATCTCGGTCAAAACCAGCGCATTCTGGCGATCGACCTCCGGGGCCACGGCGCATCCGAACCGCCCGCAGACGGCGATTATAGCCCCGACTCCTGCGCCGCCGACATCATCGCCGTCCTCGACGCGCTGAATCTCCCGCAAGTAGTCCTTGTCGGGCACAGCTTCGGCGCCCTCGTCGTCCTCGCCACCGCCGCCTGCGCGCCAACGCGCATCACCCGCGTCATCCTCGCCGATCCCCCCGGTGACTTTAACTACCTCCCACCATCGGTATATCAAGAACAGATGGTTCCCTTCCTCGCAGCGCTAGCGGGCGACGGCTACCGCGCTGCGGCAGAGGAAAAGTTCGTCGGAGCCCTCGAAGGCGGTACGGCTGCGACGCGCGAAACCACGATCGCACGCCTTGGCGCCACACCGCGCGATCGTCTGATCGGTATGTACAAAGGTATGTTTGCTTACGATGCTGTCGGTGCGATCGATCGCTACTTAGCAACTCCGGGCGCGCGAATCGCAGCAGTGATCGCACCCGCCAACTCATGGCCCTTCAGCCTCCACATACTCCGCCCCGAAATTGCCACCGCCGTCATACCCGAAACCAGCCACTGGTTGCAGCTTGATGCGCCGGTTCCATTCGCGGAAGCAGTGGTGGGCCTGATTAGTCAGTAGTCAATAGTCATTAGTCATTAGTCATTGAAGGCGATCGATCTCCAATTTTGAACACCATTTAGGCATTTGCGATCCAAGAAACCGGGTTTTTCACCCTTACTGCCGGCTGCGGGGAAGGATTTTCTTGACACTCCCCAGCCTGAAGGCATGGGGATTCTTGGATCAGTCAGTCGATTTGCTCGTTGATGTCACCATCAATGAGTAGAGATCGTTCTGTCCCCAAGCGTTAATTTCGGTGTGCCCCACCGTATTTAAAGTGATTCCTGCCTGCCTCAGCCCGATGGCCAAAATATTCAGTGCAGCATTGTGGTCGCGGTCTAATACCGCACCGCATCCACAGATATGCGTCCTAACCGATAGCGACTTCTTGACTCTGTTTCCACAGACTGAGCAATCTTGGGATGTGTACTGAGGGGCAACAGCAATTACTGTTTTACCGTAGACTCTCCCGAAATATTGCAGCCACTGAGCAAACTGATTCCAAGCTGCATCGCTAATCGACTTAGCAAGCTTATGATTTTTTACCATGTTCCTCACCTGCAAGTCTTCGTAGGCTACAAAATCGCTAGATTTTACTACGCACAACGCCGTCTTTATGGCGAAGTCTTTGCGCTGCCTACTGACTTTGAGGTGCTTTCTCCCTAACTTATTGATCGCTTTTTTGCGATTACTGGAGCCTTTCTTTTTTCGGGAAACTCGTTTCTGCGCTCGCTTTAGGGATTTTTCGCTTTTGCGAAGATAGCGAGGGTTAGGGATTGTTTCACCGTTACTATCAGTATAGAAATGGTTTAACCCGACATCTATTCCAATAGCTTTACCTGTTGGACTGACTTCCTCCGTTCGCTCTACATTGATGCAAAACTGAACATAGTAGCCATCAGCCCGACGCACCACCCTAACTCGTTTAATCTCGCTAGGCGCCCAGAAGTGTAGATCCCGACTACCAACCAGTTTGAAAGTACCCGCAGCAAAACCATCCGTAAATGTCAAACATCTTTTGTCAGCAGAAAGCTTCCATCCTGATGTCTTGTATTCTACTGAGCGAGTGTGTTTCTTGAACTGCGGATATCCTTTCTTTCCAGGCTTCTTCGCTTTACAATTAGCAAAGAAACGTTGAACAGCAAAAATGGCACGTTCAGCCGAAGCTTGACGTGCCATTGAGTTAAGTTTTCCTGCCCATTCAAATTCTTTCGCCATGATGGCGCATTGTTTGTATAGGTCAACTAGCTTGACTCCTTGATTGTCGATCCAGTATCTAAGAGCTTTGTTTCGGACAAACTGAGCAGTCCTGATCATGTCGTCGATGATCTGATATTGCTGCGCCTTGCCTTTTAACTTGTACTCTAGTGCTATCATACAAATAGCCTATCATATTTATACGACTTTGTGCGTATAAATATGATAAATATTTACATTATGTGGGCGAATTAAAGCCCTCCTAGAAGGACGGGGCTTTTACCCAGTTTTTCGGTAAAAAAAAACCCGGTTTCTCGCCACCCGTTGCAATTATCTGCGTTAATTTGCGTTCATCTGCGGTTGAACGATCGATCGAATATTTATCTATTTAAATAACTCTTGTTCAAAAACGATCCGGCAATCATCTAAGAGCGTAGCAAGTTCTGCCGCGACTTTCCAGGGATTTCGACCTTTGAAAATAGCAAAAATTGCAGCTTCATAGGGATTTCTGCCAGTTTTTTTGACAGCCGCGATCGCCTTTTGGTTAGAAAATCCCCGCCCGCTAACCAACCAAGCAGCCAAAACCTGTCCTGTGCGCCCGATTCCACCACCACAGTGAACTACCACCCGATCGCCCGATCGATTTGCAGATGCCAAAAACGGTAAAATGCGATCGATTAAAATTTCGCGACTGGCAAATTCAAAATCGGCGATCGGACTCCAGCAAACGCGATCGCGCCCAAAAACATTTCGATAGCTTCCCAACAAGTCACCATAGCGGACGAGTTGAGCATCAGCAAGCAAACAGCAAACTCGATCGATCTTCTGTCGCCGCATAAAATCAATCCAGCCAGCAACTTCTGCATCGCCGTATCCCGGTTTTGCCGCACCAAACACCACTAATTCATCCTCAGAAGCCGCAGCAAATTTGTGCATAAATTATATGATAATTGCTATAAAGTTATACTATCCAAATAAAAATGTATCTGCGTTAATTTGCGTCAATCTGCCTGACATCTGCGGTTGATTCAATCCAAATTTTATACAAGCAATCTAGTCCTGTCCAATTCTTCAATCAAAAATCTAAAATCTAAAATAGAATGAGTCCCAGCTTGCGAACAGTCAATGCTACCAGATATGTCACTCCCCTGCGCGAGGGAGGCTCGCTACCGGCGATCGTCGAAGCAGACGATGATGGTATGTACGTGCTCAAATTTCGCGCCGGTCAGGGAGTAAAATCTTTAATCGCGGAGTTAGTAGCGGGGGAAATTGCGCGCGCCTGCGGGCTACCAATCCCCGAACTCGTGTTTGTGGAACTCGATCCCGAACTCGCCCGCACTGAACCAGACCCGGCCTCGATCCCAAATTTCGGATTGTGAGTTTAGCAATTCAGTTAAGCTGCTTAGTCGCCTTAACTATTATGGCAGTTTTGTAGTTTAGAAATCACAATTAAGTAGACTTGAATTGCAAGTATTCTCTCCCCAATCAAAAAAGCATTGGGAGCATCTCATTTTCGCAAAAACGATGTTTTTTTTACAGTGCGAGCGTCCCCGCTCGCGAGCGGGGACGCTTGCACTACAAATGCAAAAATGAGCATATATTGTAGGGTGCGTCAAGCCGAAAATCTAATTATTTCCTATAAAGCCTAAGTCTGACGCACCTTATCAAAATTTATGAACAGAATATTTCGCGCGGCTCTGATTTTAATCGTATTAAGCTGCATTACTGCTGTTTTAATTCAACCATCGCGATCGGCCTTAACCGCACCAACTCCAGCGCAGTAATTCGGAAATCTAGGAGGAGATTCTGTGTTAATCTGCCTCGATCTGCGGTTTCCAAATCCCTCAAAAAATCACGCAATAAGTTGGCCAATTATTAATTACCTTTTTCCCAACCTTACCAAAACTCAAAATCTTTTTAAAACTTAACAATTTATTTGGCGAAATGCGGGTGACAACTGTTGTATCAAAAGGCTAAGCTAGTTGCAAGCTTTGGAACTAAGCACGAACCGCAGCAAATTTCACTCGCCTTTAAAATATGGCAAAAGAATTAGCAATAGACACTCGCGGACTCACCAAACAATTCGATCGCCATATTGCCGTCAATGACATCGATTTGCAAGTCGCCGCCGGGGAAATCTGCGGGCTCATAGGCCCCAACGGTGCCGGCAAAACTACTTTGCTGCGAATGTTGGCCTCCGCTGAAGAACCGACTACAGGGGAAATTTACATCAACGGCTGTCGCTTATTGCGCGATCGATCTAACCCCACTCTCAAACAGCACATCGGCTTTCTTCCCGATGATTTTCCCCTTTACGACGACCTGACTGTGTGGGATTATTTAGATTACTTTGCTCGACTCTACAACTTGCGGCAATCCCGCCGCCGAGAACGCATCTATGCAGTTTTAGAACTCGTGCAATTAACCAACAAACGCAACAGCTTAATTTCCACTCTTTCGCGGGGGATGAAACAGCGGCTGAGTTTGGGGCGAACTATTATCCACGAACCGCTGTTGCTGCTGTTAGACGAACCAGTTTCCGGTTTAGATCCGATCGCGCGATCGCAATTTCGCGAAATCATCAAAGCTGTGCAACAAGCCGGCATGACCGTAGTTATATCATCCCACGTTCTCAGCGATTTAGCCGAACTTTGCACCTGGGTAGGGATTATGGAACTCGGTTATCTTGTCGAAAGCGCCCCTTTGCAAGAACTTTATCAACGCCTCGGAAAACAGCAAATTTTCATGGCAACTTTGGGCGATTTAGCAGCGCTGACATCGGAACTCAAAAACTTTCCTTGGGTTGAAAGTTGGGAAATATTGCCGGAAACTCAGCAGGTGTGCGCTCATTTTTCGGGAAGCCGGGAAGATGCAGCACATTTATTGCGATCGCTCGTCAATGCTAACATTCCACTCACCGAATTTCACTGCACTCAAGAAAACCTAGAAACTATCTTCCTGAAGATGGGACACAAACAAGCATCTTGACAGTTGACAGTTGACAGTTGTCAGTTGACAGTTGTCAGTTGAGGGCGACTTTTTCAATCACGACTTAAAACTATTACCTATGAACATCAACATACTAGACACAATCGGTAACTGGAATTCCCAGTTATTCCGAGAACTCAAAGGCCGGCTGAAAATGGGCAATATTGCGATCGTCAGCGTCCTTTCCCTCAGCAGTCAACTGGTGCTGTTCTTGTTTTGGCGCGCCCAGATACCCGTTGTCCCTCCCGTCTCTGAGGGCAATTACCAGCTTCATGACCGATTCTGCAATGGAATCCTGTGCATCCAAGACGCGGCAGGAAATTTTATCATTAACTGGCCGTCTTGGTGGCTACAAATATTTGTTTATCTGAGCGTATTTAGTGCGATCGTGCTATTGGTAGCAGGCACTTATATGCTTGTGGGCGACTTAGACAAAGAAGAACGCCGGGGCACACTCAACTTTATTCGCCTCAGTCCCCAATCTGCCACCACAATTTTTCTCGGCAAAATTCTCGGTGTCCCAATTTTACTGTATCTCGCAGCAATTCTGGCTGTACCGCTGCATACCTACAGCGGATTAGCAGCCCATATACCTCTGCATCATATTTTATGTTTCGACATAGCAATGGTAGCTAGCTGTGCTTTATTCTACAGCGGCGCGATGCTATTTGGCTTAACAACCAGTTGGTTGGGAGGGTTTCAACCTTGGTTGGCTAGCGCTGCGGTTTTGGGTTTTATTACCATAGCTTTTAATGTACCGCATGTCGGCAATGCTGCTGATTTACTAACATTTTTGTCTCCGGCTGCTGTCCTCAAGCAGGTAGTTTATCAAGTTAATCCGTCATCCGATTCTAACCTTACTTGGTTAATACAAAAATTCAACAATCTCGAATGGTTTAATTTGCAGGTAGGCGAAAATCTTTTGGCTTGTACCGCCTTATCTTTATTCATTGCTGCATTTGCAACCTACTGGATGTGGCAGGGATGGCAACGTCGTTTTCCCAACCCCAGCACCACTGTTTTGAGTAAGAAGCAAAGTTATTTGCTGGTGATTTGCTATCAGTCAATAATTTTAGGATTTGTACTCCAATCCGAAATCATAACGAACGAGAATATCTTCTATTTATTGCTCATACATTTGCTGATGTTTTTAGCTTTAATTGCTGCTTTAACTCCCGAAAAACAAGCTTTGTACGATTGGGCAAGGTATCGGAAACAAATCGTTCCCAGCAATCAGAAGTTGTGGCGGCGCTACCCCATCCTCGATTTAATTTGGAGCGAAAAAAGTCCGGCATCTTTGGCAATGGCAATCAATCTGATCGGTTCAGCACTGATTTTAACACCTTTCCTAATGATGAATGAAAACGCTTTTCCCGCCACCATCGCCTTCGTAAATCTCATCCTAATTTACAGCGCCCTCACCCAGCTATTCCTATTTGCAAAAATCAAAAACCAGGAAATTTGGGCAGCCTGTACAGTCGGAGGCGCTATC
>JBBSNU010000102.1:0-10944 GCA_038260455.1 Chroococcales cyanobacterium
AGTTTTTACAGACTAGGATAGCAGACCGCCATGTGGCAAAAGGATTGCGCCCGGAAACCCTGACAATAGGGATATTAAGGCTGGAAAGTCTGAAGAATCCTCGTCGCTTTAGCGCGGGGAGTGTCAATGTGTCATACCATTTTTCTAAAGATGTGCTATAGATGAAGTCTGAGCCACCCCGAACTCGCGGGGGGGTTGGGGGGGTAATATCTAGCGCTACTTTATGAAATTGGTATCAGTTCTGGTTGCGGAGGGAAGTATCGGTATTGCGATCGTGATTCATCATCACCCAAAAATATAGTATCAATAAATCGACAAAAAAGCGATCGCCTCCTTCTCTACCAACGCAAAAAAACAGGACACAGCAGTGCTGCGTCCCTACAAATACCGAATTTAAAACCCAGTTTAAAAAGACTTAAATTCGTCGCCAGACTGAGTTTTTTTGCTCAACCAATCCTGACCCAATCTGATTGTCACGTCCGACTGCAAAGAACCTGTACTCTCAACCAGCACATCTCCAAAACCCAAAGACTGTTGAATCGCTTGGGCACTTTTAATATCGCCGTCTTGAGCGACAATCGTCGTCACATCCAGCGGTTCGGGCCAAGCTTTATAAACCTGGACATTCCGATAGCCGGCGCGAGTCAGAGTATTGACAAAATCTTCAACAGCAGACCGATCGCCCGTACTGTCTTGAACCGCCACCTTCAGAAAAGTCGCATCAGCATTCTCGATTGTCCAAGTATTTTGGCCGAAGTCAAAATGCTGTGCCACCATAGTTTCGATCGCATTTTGGTCTGGCAACCAAAAACTTGCCTTATAGTCTTTAGGATCGCTGAATCTGCCGGGAACCATCAACATTTGTACGCTGGCGCGATCGGTTTGAGTAGCAAAACCAGCCAAAGCTACCAATTCTTCTATACTCAAATTGGTGTCAAGGTGAGACTGAATCACCGATAAAATCTTCGGTAGTCGAGACAGCAAACCTACATTTACTTCCTGTTCCACAAAAGCCCGCATCAACAATTGTTGGCGCTGCACCCGCCCGATGTCGCCCAAATCGTCGTGCCGGTAAAGTAAATATTGCACGATTTGTTCACCGTTGAGCTTCTGCTTGCCAGCCTTTAAATCTATATATAAATGCTGACTATGATCAGTATACTTCATGTCTTTAGGGACATTAATAGTTATGCCACCCAGGGCATCTACCAAACTTTTTATGCCATGAATATTAACTGTGACGTAGCGGTCAATTCCCACACCGCCCAGGAGTCCGCTGACTGACTTAGCTGACGAAGCCGGGCCGCCGTAGTAATTAGCTTCGTTGATTTTCACTTCACCCCTACCTTCAACATAGGTGCGGGTGTCACGGGGAATGGAAAGCACGCTTAATCTTTTATTTTGAGGGTCAAACCTAACCAACAGCATGGTATCGGTTAAGCCCTTAAATGAGTTTTCCCAAACCTCGTATCCGACATTTTTGTTGGCACTTCCTTCGATGTCAGAGGTCAGAACTTTAAGTCCTAAAACTAAAATATTAACTGGCCGAGTCAGTTCCGGCATCTTCATGTTGAGCTTTGCCATGTCGCCTTGAGAAAACACCGCCGCTTCTTCAGGAGTCAACTTTTGTTGCTGAAGCGGCGTTGTGGAAAGCGAGACGGCTAGCAGCGCTCCGGCGGTGGCTGAGAGCATGGCTACTCCAGCCAAACCAAAACCAAAACCCAGCCAACGGCCTCGATGCGGCTGGTGCGATTTTTTGGTTGCAGGTTGAGCGGTTGATTGTTGGATAGGGTCTTGATTAGGAGTTTTTTGAACTGGCACTGGCTTCCTCACACACAACAAAAATAAAAAAACATCGTGGCAATATGTAGTATCAAGTGGAAAATGCACTCAATCAATAGGGTAGCGGCTTAAAAAAACCCTAAATTATGATAAATGTTTGCCGACCACTTGCTCGGCTACGCGGCTAATTCCGGGCAACCATAGCGGTTGACGCTTCCAGAGACGAACCATCAGTCCCAGAGAAACAATAAAATAACTGGTTGTTAGCAGGCTACTCATTAATAACATGGTAAGTGTCGGAGATTCCGCAGAAATCGCTGCACCTTCTAAAAGAATATGTCCTAAGAGCCAACTAACAGCAAGGGCAATTGCCAAGCGGCTGACGGCTTTGCGTTCGGGGCTGCCCTGACGGCGGTAAAGATTCCACAGGGCGGGGAAAAAGCCGATGACAGGGATCATTAATACAAACAGACTTACCCGATCGAGTTCAGGATTGTCTAAAGGATGTGTATTTTTCATAATTGGCCTTCAAAATTTACAGGAGGTCTAGTTTTGCACAAAACTTATTTGTTAGGCGGAAAATTTATATCCTAAACCAAAAATCCCAGAGCAGGGCAGGTTTTGCACAAAAATTGTTTGTTAGAGGCCAAGTTTTTTCGCTAAACCTGCCCCTACCTATTATTCACAACTTTTCGACCCGGAGAGCCGTATTTTGATAAACTGGATACAGCACCGCAGACAGGAGACACAGACGCAAGCCATGACCCAATCCCAAAAACCGATCGTTATTTCTCCATCCATATTATCAGCCGATTTTAGCCGTCTCGGAGAAGAGATTCAGGCTGTCGATCGAGCTGGGGCTGACTGGATTCACGTAGATGTGATGGACGGTCGCTTTGTTCCTAATATTACTATCGGGCCGATGATTGTCGAAGCAATTCGTCCCGTTACTACCAAGATAATCGATGTCCACCTGATGATTGTGGAGCCGGAGAAATACGTCGAAGACTTTGCTAAGGCTGGTGCGGACATTATTTCCGTTCACGCCGAGCACAATGCTTCGCCTCACTTGCACCGCACCCTCGGCCAAATTCGGGAATTGGGCAAGCAGGCTGGTGTGGTGCTGAATCCTTCGACACCCCTAGAGTTGATTGAGTACGTGCTGGAACTTTGCGATTTGGTGCTGATTATGAGCGTCAATCCGGGCTTTGGCGGTCAAAGTTTTATCCCGGCGGTGCTGCCGAAAATTCGCCAGTTGCGCCAAATGTGCGACGAGAAGGGCCTCGATCCTTGGATTGAGGTGGATGGCGGTTTGAAGACGAACAATACTTGGCAGGTTCTGGAAGCGGGCGCAAATGCGATCGTCGCGGGTTCTGCCGTGTTTAAGGCGAAGGATTACGCAAGCGCGATCGAAGGTATCCGCCACAGCAAGCGCCCGACTCCTGAGTTGGCTGCGGTTTAATCAAAAATTTTTCCGGTTTTTCGAGTTTTTGTCGTTCCCAGCCTCCGCGCTGGGAACGTATTTTTGTATGCGACCAAAAAATATTGATGGCCTGCAGTTCGATCGCCCATCGCAGTTCAAAAATCCGGTTTCTCGATCGGAGTCTATCGCTCTTGAGCCACCACCGTCAAAGAAACCGGGTATTGACAAGACCTTAATCCTAACCTATTGGGAGACACTCGCGAGAATGCTTTCCATCTCAGAAAGCTCGATCGCCCCGGAGAAAGTTTTGCCATTCATAATAAAGAATGGAGTGCCTTCAATGCCCAATTGTTTAGCGAGTTGCACGTCTTTTTGAATCGCGGCTTCGGCGGCGGGGCTGTTGCGATCGGTGTTGAACTTATCTAATTTTAGATTGAGCTTTTGGGCGATCGATCCGTATAGTGGCTCGCCTAACTCTTTCTGCCCTTCAAACAAAGCGCTGTAATATTCCCAGAATTTGCCCTGCTGTTGGGCGGCCCAAGCTGCTTTAGCTGCAGGCAGCGCTTGAGGGTGAATTGAACTCAAAGGAAAATGCTTGTAAGCTAAAGTAACTTTGTCCTGGTGTTTTGCCATAAACTGCTTGACAGTATCGTGAGCGCGCGCGCAAAACGGACATTGAAAGTCAGAGAATTCTAAAAGTACAATCTGCTGCGAAGCTGATCCCGTGCTGGGAGCATCCCCGATCGCAGATTTGGGATTAGTTTTCATCGCCTCCAAAAAAGACTCCTGTGCAGCTTTGAGAGACTGCTGCCGCTCTTGCTGGTACGCTTGTACGGAATCTAAAATTGTTTGAGGGTTTTCGCGGATCACCTGCAAGACTTGCTCTTTAAACTTGGGATCGACTGAATTGCCAGCCGTTGACTGGGTGGGGGAACAACCGATAAATACAAAGCAAGCAGCCAGCAGTGCAGCGAAGCAGAAGGCTTGCTGGCTGCGGAGTTTTCGCCAAATACTGGATAAGTCCATCTTTTTTTTCTGATTCACGGCAACACTTCATCCTACATTCAATTTTGCGGAGTGTCAGGTGTGCTGGATCTGATCTAAAAAACATAAAAGGGCGATCGCCCTGGCGATCGTCCTTTTATTTACTGCACGTATTATCAGCTTTTAGGCTGGTTTGAATCCGAGACTATTTGCGACTGTTGAGCCATTTAGCAGCAACTATTCCCAAAATACCCACCACAACTGGATTCCCCAAAAACTTCATCAAACTCGGCTCTTGGGCGAGCACATCTCGGAAAATATCCGGGTGATTGTGATAGGTAAACGATGCCAGCTTAGTAACATCATCAGCATTCATGCGGCTAGCGTGGTGAGTAGAAAGTCCTAATTGCTTTTCCAATTGGCGATCGTTCAATCCTCTCTTGTCCAACTGCTTGAGGAATTCGCGGGCCACATCATCGCGTTCCTTTGGCTTAATTTGGGCGATCGCCTTTTGCAATTCCGGTTCCAACTGCGCCGGCGGTAGCGAGTCATGATTCAGAGAGCTCCCGAATAATTGTTTGCGCTGATCCGGCGAAGTTCTCTGAGCAAAATCGTCAAAATTTTCGTACTCTTCACCGGTTGTCTCCGGCATCATTTCTTTATTTCCCTGAGCCAAATCCTTCATGATTTGACTCTTATAATTATCGCTGCTACTCATGGTATTTCTTTCCCAATCTACACAACTGTTATGTCTCAAATTTCGGTAATTTCGCCAGCCAAATAATCCAAAATGTTATTAAAGCTACGCGAATATTTAAACTTTATTACCAAATCAAGAATTGTATTCAATCTGATTTGATTGCTGGTCGTACTTAGCCGTCAAAATCAGTTTTTTATCTGGAGCATACATCAGAACACTTACATCCTGGTTGGGAAAATTGCGGTGAAAACCTTGAGCTAAAGACTTCGCCAAATCTTTCACTTCATTAGGGCGGACTTGCGGAGTAATTACAACTCCCAACTTATTATTGTCACGCACGTAAGCATCCTGAACTAAGCCTTGAGCAGTCTTTGTTACCCATTCACCAAAGTCTTGACCTGCCGCAGTATTGCCCAGTTCTAGCTGCGCGTAATAACCCTGACTGCCGCCAATTGCTACAGGTACATTAGTCGGCTTTTGAGCGGAAACGCTGGGGGCGCAGGCAGTAGTAACAGCCAGCATTAAAACCAAGAGTAGGCCCGCAATTATTTTTCGACTCTGCTGCAATAAACTCACCTTTTTTCCTCCGGTATGAAAACAGTTTTAATAATTGAGAGGGTCAGCTTTCTCTACCCTCTCAATTAGTATTAGCTCAACAGACGGGAATCCCCGCACGCTTGCCGCTTCGGTTAGTGTGGGATGTTCATGCTTGCTGAAATTGAAGATTCCACACGCTTACAACCTCCCACGCCGTAAGCGTTGAGCCGTGTGTGGATGACGACATCAAAGCACAATAAGTTTCTTTTTGTCGATGCTCCCATGAGCGATCCTAGCTTGTTTTAAAAGAATCCTCCACTATAAGTAAATATAATGAGGGAATTCTTTTTTGAACTAATTTGAGTTCAACTCCTTACGGAGTGGTTTTCTTCGTCAATGTTTGCCCAGGTTTTTATCAGCAACACTTTCCCCTTAACTCCAGAGGTATGTTTAATTACTGACCGCAGTGTTCAATGCTAGAAAACGGTTTACCAAACCTGTACGCTGAAGTGCCTATATATTCTGAACAAACGTAGCGACTCTGGTTTAACGAGCCACTGAGACTAATGACACGCTCCCTAATTTCTTAAGAAGCCCACACGCTCGACGGTCTTCCGTTCAGTGTGTGGAGTTGTCACAATCAGTCTATTTTCTTTTTGATTTCATCTTTCACATCTTCGACCGCGTGACGAGCTTCAGCTTCTTTTTGCTTCGCTTTGCCTTCAGCTTTATCCTTGGGGTCGCCAGTAACATTGCCTCGGGCTTCTTGAGCCACGCCTTCGATGTTTTTGCCAGTTGCCTTTGCTTTATCTTCAATGCTCATTGGTTTCTCCTTATTTGTATCGATTTTTACATTTTCTACTTATTATCATAGGGAACAAGCAGCTCGGTTGCACTCTACCTGTAGGAATAAAGTTTAGCGTACTCGTAATGGGCGGGATGTAACGGATTGAATGGAGATATAGAATAGGAAATAGAGAATAAGGAATAGGGAATAAGGAAAAATTATTCTGGATTCGAGGATAGACTGCGACTTTCCTGCTGAACGTTTTTTGACCTAAACTGCTAGCTGCAACGAACGAAGTGTAGTATCGTACAAAAAAAGCTCGGCGTAAAGCCATTGGCGCACCCAGAACAGTATTTTTTTAAACCCAAAATAATTGAAAATTGAAAATTTATATTGAATTCAGCCGACTTCCATCGAACTTCAAAAAGCGGGTGCGGGCAAGACCGTCTCTTACCCACACCCTCTAAAAATTGGCATTAGTTTTAATCTGGCGTATGGTGACATTCTGTATCTATTTTGTGCTGCAGTTCTTCTTTTAACTGTTCGACAGCGCGCATAGTTTCAGCCTTTTGTTGTTTCTCCTCGCCCAGGGCTTTTTCTGTTTCCTCGCCGAGCAATGTTTCTCTGGATTTTGGTAGCGTGACTTGTAGGTCGCTGACCCTGTTGGTTGCGTTTGGTTCAATATTCATTAGTTTTCACCCAACAACTATTTGCAAAATTTATTTTTAACAAGGATACTTAAGAGTTAGCCTTAGATATATGCTAAGCGCGATCGCAGAGACTTTCCTCTGCCTGAAGGGAGATTATGGCTGGGGAATAGTTGTTAGTTTTTATTTATTAGTTTGATAGTGACAGAAATCAGGGAAAGTTGAATCTGCCGGAAGAGAGATATAGCCTTTCGAGCTCTCATATGAGGTACCATCCGGCATAGGGCATAGCGCATAGGGCATAGGGCATAGGGCATAGCGCATACCTCACTTTTTTGAGAACCGCTATATAGCAGTTAGAGCGAAAGATGAGGTATCGCTCGATCGCCCAATTGCCCAATCTCCCAATCTATAATCCCCCAATTGCCCAATCTCCCAATCTATAATCTAAAATCTAAAACTCGTACTGAGCAAAGCCGAAGTATCTAAAATCGATGGCTCTTCACCTTTTTGAGAAAGGCTATAGGGGAAGGAGAATAGTGCTTGAGTGCGTGAGATTGTTTTGTGACTCGCGCGCGGGGAGTGCGGGGAGTGTGGGGAGTGTGGGGAGTGTGGGGAGTGTGGGGAGTGTGGGGAGTGTGGGGAGAATTTTTGGGGCATCGCGCATTTCTGGCCTTTTGTCGTTTGTTTGCTGAGGCGGTTTCGACATCGGTACAAGATGAAGAGAGAAATAGGCGACAGATTGGTGCAGACTTAGGTCAAGGCGATCGAGTTTGACCGTTAAAATCAACAGGGTGCGGCAATTCCCAAGTTTTGTGGCGATCGCCCGAACTAATCTGCTAAACCAGAGTTAGCATCAAGGCTGACTTCCCGCAAGATCGAACTAAAATTTCTGTTATTAGTAAAAAGTATCTAAAACCCTATGGGAGCAAGCAGCAGTAACCCTCTCGAAGCAGCAGGCCTAATTCGTGAGCCGATAAAAATAGGCGTGCTGCATTCGCTCACGGGCACGATGTCCATCAGCGAAATTTCTGTTAAAGACGCGACGCTGTTGGCCGTTGAGGAAATTAACGCTGCTGGAGGAGTGCTCGGACGCCCCTTGGAAGCGGTGATAGAAGATGGAGCCAGCGATTTGCAGACTTTTGCTCAAAAAGCTAAGCAATTGATCCTAGAAGCGCAGGTGGCGGTGGTATTTGGCTGTTGGACTTCGGCGAGTCGGAAAGCTGTACTGCCGGCTTTTGAGCAATATGGCGGGTTGCTGTTTTATCCGGTGCAGTATGAAGGGCTAGAACAGTGTCCGAATGTTTTTTATACTGGTGCTGCGCCGAACCAACAGATTGTACCAGGGGTAAATTACTTGCTCGCGCAGGGGAAGCGGAAAATTTTTCTGTTGGGTTCCGATTATATCTTTCCCCGGACGGCAAATATGATTGTGAAAGCTCAACTGGCGGCACTTGGGGGAGAGTTGGCGGGGGAAGTGTATCTGCCGCTTGGTTCGAGGAAGGTGGACGAGGCGATCGCACATATCTTAGCAGTGAAACCGGATGCGATTCTCAATACTCTCAACGGCGACAGCAATGTGGCTTTTTTCCAAAAGTTGCGGGAAGCTGGCTTGAAACCGGAAAATTTGCCGGTGATGTCGGCGAGCATAGCAGAAGAGGAAGTGCGGGCGATCGGGCCTGAAAATATTGCCGGACATTTGGTGGTTTGGAACTATTTTCAAACGGCAGATACACCAGAAAATCGGCAATTTGTCAAGGCTTATAAAGCTCGATACGGGGAAAATCGAGTGACGGACGATCCGATCGAAGCGGCTTATTTTGGCGTTTATCTCTGGAAGCAAGCAGTAGAAAAAGCTGGTTCGACAGATGCAGTTAAAGTCAGGGAGGCTGCTAAAAATATTGAGTTTGCTGCGCCTTCGGGCAAGGTAAAAATAGATGCCAAAACGCAGCATACCTGGAAAACTGCTCGGATTGGCAAGGTGCGATCGGACGGTCAAATTCAGGAAATTTGGAATTCCGGCGCGCCGGTGCAGCCAGATCCTTTTCTGAAAGACTATCCTTGGGCGGCGGCTCTTGCTCCGAGGCGGATTTCTGTGGGAACTCGGGCTTCTTTGATCGGGCTGTTTGTCATCTTGGTACTGATAACTTGGATGGCGGCGGGAGTCGGGTGGATGGGGGCTGTGGAGATGAAGAACTATCTGCTGGCGATAGAGGCTGCCTCTGCTGGGGCGGCGGGGGTTTCTGAGGCAGCAATGGCGGTGCTGGTGCAGCAAACTCTGTTTGTGGCGAGCCGCACTCAACACTGGCTGCTGGGGGCTTTGGTTTTGAGTTCGATCGCGGGGATAGTTGCTTGTGTGTCGGTGTCGGGGATTATTCGGAATCTCGGCTTGCTCCGGGAAGCAGCCCAACTGATGGCGAGCGGTGATTTGACGGCTCGATCGCCTGTGGTGTCTAATGATGCGATCGGGGTGCTATCTTCTACTCTCAATACAATGGCTCAGCAAATTAGCAGTTTGCTCAACGGTTTGGAAGTACGGCAGCGGCAGCTAGAGGAACGATCGCACGAATTGGAAGTTGCTAAGGACGCTGCGGAAGCTGCCAACCGGGCGAAAAGCACATTTTTGGCAAATATGACTCACGAGTTGCGGACGCCCCTGAATGCGATTATCGGCTACAGTGAGCTGCTGCAAGAAGAGGCGATAGAACTAGGCGAAGAAGAGTTTGTGATGGATTTGGCAAGCATTAATATTGCAGGCAAACAGTTGCTAAATATTATTAGCGATATCCTTGATATTTCTAAAATTGAAGCAGGAAAGATGACTCTTTTCCTGGAAACTTTCGATGTGTGGAAGTTGATCGAGCAGGTTGTGAGTACGGTTCAACCGCTGGTGGGGAAAAATGGCAACACTTTGATCGTCAATTGCGATCGCGATATTGGCACGATATACTCTGATTCCTCGAAGCTGCGACAAGCGCTGTTGAATTTGACGAGCAATGCTGCTAAGTTTACCGATCGAGGGAAAATTACGATTAATGTTTGGAAGGAAGAAGAAAGGGAAGTTTTGCCTCCTGATAATTCTGAGGGACTCTCTATCGCGAACTCTGGGTGTCAAAATTCTGCGATCGTGTTTCAAGTCACCGATACTGGCATCGGGCTGACTGACGATCAGTTGTCGAGGCTGTTCGGGGCTTTCTCCCAAGCCGATGATTCTACTACCCGCAGGTACGGTGGCACCGGTTTGGGGCTGACAATTAGCCGGAAGTTTTGCCAGATGATGGGCGGGGACATTACGGTTGAGAGCGAGTTTGATTGCGGTTCTACTTTTACGATCCGGTTGCCGGTTGCGGTTAAAAGTCAGAAAGAAGCCCCGGGCGATGAATCGCTGTCGGAAACAACGGACAAATTGGCACCGCAACCGCTGGAATTGCCCGATGCTGCTATTGTGCTGGTGATTGACGACGATCCGGACACCCGGGATTTAATCACTCGCTGCTTGTCGAAACAGGGATTTGAGGTGCGATCGTCGGCTAGCGGTGAAGCTGGGCTTGAGTTGGCGAAGGAGTTGCTACCAGATGCGATTACTCTGGACGTAATGATGCCGAGCATGGACGGCTGGGCGGTGCTGTCTGCATTAAAAGCCGATCGGGATTTAGCGGATATTCCGGTAATTATGTTGACTTTTTTGGACGACAAAAATCAGGGTTTGGAATTAGGAGCGGCGGAGTATTTAAGGAAGCCTGTAGATTACAAGCACTTTGCTGATTTACTGAGCAAATATCAACGTCCGCGAAATTAGCGATCGGTCATATCATGCCCGATGGATTACCATAATAAAAACGGTTCGTAGTGCGGACTTCAGTCCGCTCCGGGATTGCGGACTAAAGTCCGCACTACGAACCTGACTTATCGCAGTTAATCGATCGGACACGATAGGAAAACTAGAAATTTAAGATATGATTGATAGAACTGCATTGCTTAAAAGGATTACTCAAACACCTGGTAAATGTGGCGGTCGCCCCTGTATTCGCGGCATGAGAATTCGCGTTAGCGACATTTTAGAAACTCTAGCAGACAATGTAAC
>JBBSNU010000103.1:0-10933 GCA_038260455.1 Chroococcales cyanobacterium
ACGATTACTCAGCACATCCGCCAGTCTCTGGATTTGGGCGAAGTGCTCAGAACGACTGTCAACGAAGTACGCCAATTTCTGCAAGCCGATCGAGTGATGATCGTCCGCTTCAACCCCTGTAGTGGCAGTCTCTGCCCTGGGCCCGCTACGGGGTCGGTAACAGTGGAATCTGTAGCTCCCAACTGCAAGCCGATGCTGGGGGAAACCCTGGAAAATTTCTCTTTTGACGAATTCTACCTCGAAGCGTACCAACATCGAGCAATCAGACCCGTGGCCGATGTCTCGGCCGCCGATTTGCCACCACATCAAATGGACTTGCTCGCACAATTCGACGTGAGAGCTTATTTGGTAGTGCCGCTAGTGCAAGGAGACGAGTTGTGGGGGCTGCTGATGGCGCACCAGTCTCGTCCCCGACAGTGGATGCAGTTAGAAGTTGAGTTGCTGTCGAATCTAGCAGCCCAGTTGGCGATCGCGATCAAGCAAGCAGAACTCTACCAGCAATTGCAAGCAGCCAACCTCAAGCTAGAGCGCTTGGCTACTTTGGACGCACTCACCCAGCTAGCAAACCGCCGCCGGTTCGATCAGTATTTAGACATCGAGTGGCGCAGACAAGCCAGGGAACAAACGCCTCTGTCGCTGATTCTGTGCGATATTGATTCTTTTAAAAGTTACAACGATACCTACGGGCATCCAGGGGGAGACGAATGTTTGCGGCAAGTCGCCCGCGCGATCGGCAATGCAGTCGATCGTCCCGCCGATTTAGTAGCTCGCTACGGAGGCGAAGAATTTGCCGTAATTTTGCCGAATACCGAGATTCAAGGAGCCGTGCGGGTAGCCGAACACGTACAGCTCAAAATCGCAGCTTTGCAGCTTCCTCACGCTGGTTCTCAGGTGAGCCAGTACGTCACCGTCAGTCTGGGTGTAGCGAGTATGGTTCCTGCATTTGAATCGGGAGCCTCGATTCTGATTGCCGCAGCCGATCAAGCGCTATATGAAGCTAAACGACTTGGGCGCGATCGCATCCAAGTTTACCAAGTAGACCCTGCCTCAGCCAAGACCAACGGCACAGCAGCTCCCGGGCGCCCGGTTGAGTTTTCCCGGCCCAATACTAATTTCCCGTCACCCACAAGCGCTTGACTTCTGCCAATATTTGTGCATTGGGAACAGACACTGGCAAAAATGCCGGAGTAATACCGTTTGAAATTTAAGATTTTAGATTAAAAATTAAATAATTGAATAATTGGCAATAATATTCTGGACGATCGATTACCATAACAAAAACGGTTTGTAGTGCGGACTTTAGTCCGCAATCGGGATGCGGACTAAAGTCCGCACTACGAACCAATCGCGAGATCTGTCAATCGACGGGAAACCATATAAGATGTTGCGCCAGACAGATTGTGTGTGGCGATCGAGATTGCGATCGGGAGCGGGCTTGACAATTTTTGATAGATTCCCGAAATATAGGATTTGAATGCGGTAAAGCCATTGGGGAGCATCTCAGTTTGGCATTTATAGTGCGAGCACCTCAAGAGCTCGCGTATTGTACTCGCTCTTCGGGGACGATCGCACTATCATCAAAAAATGCTTTTTGCCAAACTGAGATGATCCCAGCCATTGATGCCTTTAGCGGTTTCCGCGTCTCCCCCTACCCAGTCTAATTTTGGGCCTTCACGTCATCCCAAGAAGTCCGTTCTATGAAACCTACTCAAACCTACTCATGGCAGATTTAATGTTCACTGACAGCTTCCACCAAGGGAGTCGGCTCCTACTTGTCCACAGGCTTAACAAAGCGACCGAACTGGCCTTACTCATACCAGATTGACGAGCTAAATTAATCGCAGCATTCAAGTCGCGATTAATTGCTATACCGCAATTCTGACACTCAAAAACTCGCTCTTTCAGTGGCATTGACTGAATATGACCGCAACTTGAACAAGTCTTTGATGACGGATACCATCGATCGACCAATTCAACCGTCGTACCGTACATAAGAGACTTATATTCCAACTCACGCCGAAATTCATAAAAGCCACAATCTGAAATAGCTGCCGCTAATTTATGGTTGGCTATCATCCCGCTCACATTCAAATCTTCGATGCAAATGTGGGCATATTTTTTGCTAATTTCTGTGGTAGTTTTCTGCAAAAAGTCTCGACGTTGATTGGCAATCTTAGCATGAATTTTGGCAATTTTACGATAATGCTTGTGGGCCTTTTTAGATGCTTTCACACCCAATCTTCTATTACCCAATTGCTTGTGGCGATTTCTCCACTGTTCTTTGCTCAGCTTGGTTTTCGCTGTTTTGAGCGGACGGGGAGATTCGTAACAATTGCCATCGGAAAGAGTAGCAAAAGTTAACACACCCAAGTCAATACCTACCGTTGCCACAATGGGGTGAGACAAAGGTGGAATCTTTTGGGCTTTGATAGCAAAGGAAACATACCATTTATCTGCGGTGCGCGAGACGGTAAATGTCTGCGCCATACAAGGAAATGGGATGGATTCCTTGAGTCTAAAAGTCCCCAAGGTGGGAATTTTTATTAACTTTTGCGGTTTGAGTAAAACTGCATGATTCCAGTCAGCCGCATCTACTGTAAAAGAGTCGCCATCTTTTTTGCGTTTGAACTTGGGAAAGTTTCCTAATCCTTTAAAGTATCGCGATAGTGCTTGACCGAAATGCCGAAATGTGGTTTTATAAACTCTGGAAGACAGAGTATTAGTCCACTGATATTCTGGTAATTTCTTAACGTGGTTGGTGAAAACTCGTTCAATCGCTGCTACTTTTTTGCTACTGCTACCTTGGATCTGTTTAACCCCTTGATAAACAGCCAATGCGTAATTGTAGCAAAATCTCGAATAGCCAGAATGTCGCGCCATCAAGGTAAGTTCCCGATGATTAAGTTTTAGTTCTAGTTTGATGGCGTACATATCTAATTAAAATTTTTGAACAATTTCCTTCCGATTGCCAACGTCTCAAGGTTGAGACGCACTCGAATTGTTTCAATTCGGCTGCGGAGCGAAATGGTTAACTTACTCAGGCAGATATAGCGCACTTAATAAGCAGCTTTAGGAAGATTTAGGTAAATTTTTGTGAACAGTTCTTAACCCCCACCCAACGAGTGTGCATCTTGAAACAGAAAAGCTTAAGGCGCTGCCGCCGCCCTGCGGTTGGCCACAATCAGATTAGCCTGATACTCTGCCGCTTTTTGCTGAGCCTTTTGATAGTTCGGGCTAGTTGACGGCACGGCTCTCATCAGCCCAACCGCTTTCTGCCACTCGCTTGCTACTGCAATCCACTCATTTTGAGACTGAGCCGTCTGGGCCAACACAGCCGCCTTCTGAGCGTTGTTAACGCCTTCCCTCCAAGGATCTGACTTAGGCGCGACGGCTTTTGGTGCAGGAGATGCTGCCTTGGGCGCTGGAGATGCAGTAGCTGGGCTGGCGGGCGCGGCAGTGGGAGAGGCTTTTGGTAGAGGAGAGGCTGGCTTTGGAGTTGCGCCAGATGCCTTTGGAGAGGCGGCGGCGGGGGCTTTTGATGCGCCAGATGAGGCTTTGGGGGAGGGGGAAGCAGCTTCGGGAGTGCTGGGTTCTGGGTTCGAGTCGCCGAAGGGTAAATTTCCCGTGAAGTAAAGCCCTGCGATCGCCGCCAGAGGCACTAAGATACCCACAGGTATTACCCATTTGGGGAATTGTTTTTTCGGAGGCGTGGCTATATCTTCGTCTTCGTGTTCGTTGTCGTCTTCGTCGTCGTCATCTCGATCGAATTCTGCCTCTCGATAATAGTCTTCCTCTTCGGGTTCGACATCATCTAAACCTATAGAATCATCAGACATTCCACTCTCGGAGGCGTAAACTGGCTCTTCGGGCATCAAATTTATTTCATCTTCCCACGCAGCCGAGCCTTCACCTGTTCGACGCCCGTAAACTTTGACAGTATGAATTGATTCGACTCCCAAATTCGTCATCCCGCTGCGGATGAAATCGACCAATGCCGTTTGATTCGGTACTTTGCCTGACTCCAGAATGATGTGGAGGCAGCCGTTGTCCCGCGTCACGTCGGCGTTGATGCCTTTGGGTTTGAGTGTACGGTTGATGCTAGATGCGATCGTTTCTGGATCGCCCTGCTTGAGAAGTTCCTGCAGGTTTTGTTGTGTCATGGGTAGCGCTCTTTTTTTTTGGGGGGGGGTGGAGAGCCGGCAAATAATATTATTAACCGATCGGCATTAGGCGGCGGACAATATTTATTTACCACATTAGCTTCTAGTGTGGCATTCTGAGACTATTTCTCGTATCTATTCAACTAGAACAGCAGGATTCCCCCGCCATACCGACC
Source organism: Chroococcales cyanobacterium (assembly GCA_038260455.1). Classification (GTDB taxonomy): domain Bacteria; phylum Cyanobacteriota; class Cyanobacteriia; order Cyanobacteriales; family Microcoleaceae; genus Microcoleus. Next base: position 4,337 of record JBBSNU010000103.1, read on the forward strand.
CGCCACCAACCGGGGCGGTATGGCGCGTAACGCTTGTGATTGCACCAATAAAATCGACAAGCGCAGCTTTCGACACTCTAGGCGGGGCACTCGCGAACGAACAAGATTTATTTCCAACATGGTTGCCTTTGCTGAATTCAACAGGTATAGTAGTTTCCGAGTTTGTTGAAGCAATGAATCAAGTCATCACCGCGAAGCTAAAGTTAAATCTCACCGCCGAACAGAAGTTGGCGGTGCGTGATACCGCGCTGGCTTACCGTGATGCCTTGAACTATACTGCTAGGGTCGATGAATGAAAGTAGCAAGTCTAGTAATGGCGCTCGCATTACAGAAACTTGTCTACAGCCACCTGCGTTCCGAGTTTAAACTGCACAGATGGCTTGTAACGTTCCCAGACAGGTAGCGGCAACGCTTAAATCCTTATTGACCAAGGTTAAGCAGAACAATGAAGCGATTAAAAAAGGACATACCAAGAAGCGTTTTAAGGGGCTTGACAAAGCTCCTAGATACGCATCTCGGACTGTGACCTTGAATTATCAGCGAGACTACTCGTTCAAATCTGACCAGCAAGTCAGTATTGGAACGCTAAACGGTCGGATTGTTGTACCTTACGAAGGCTGGAATAAGCACCTAAACTTAATTAAAGTCTGCCCTAAGATTGGAGCAGCAAAGATAGTTTATCAGCGTTCTTCCAAGACTTACTACTTAGTGGTGAGTCTTGAAATTGAACTACCAGACATCAATCCAACCAATATCACCCGAATTTCTGGTGTTGATGTTGGAATGAGATACCTAGCAGTAGAAACAGACCTAAACAATAAGTCTACATTCTATTCTGGCGCTTCATCTCGACACAAAGCTAACCAATATCAGAAAGCTCGGAGAAGCTTACAGCGTAAAGACACCCGCTCGGCAAAGCGACGACTAATCGCATTGTCGGGACGGGAGAGACGGTTTATCGCTGACGTCAACCACCAAATAAGTAAAGAAATTGCCAAGCCGAACAGCTTGATTGGACTGGAAAACTTGACCGGAATCCGTGATAGAACTCAATCCAAATCTGGTAAAAAGGCAAGCCAGAAACAGCGTAAAGCAAATCGAAACAAGGCTAAATGGTCTTTCGCCGAATTACACGGATCGACTATAAAGCTAATTTGATTGGCAGTTTAGCAACTAAAGTTCCAGCGCATTATACTTCTCAGAGTTGCCCAAAATGTGGGCATACCTCGAAGGCTAATCGACCGAACAAGGGGCTAATGTTTCGCTGTGAATGTTGTGGTAATGAATTACACGCTGATTTGGTAGGGGCGCGAAACATTGCATTAAGAACGTTGCTTGTTCGGCAAAACTGGACGAGTACGGGAGCTTGTCAGTATCCCCCGATGTGTCGTGCGATGAAACTAAAGCTGATCTCCTGCAAAGGTTTTCAGAATTGCGGTGGAGCGTAGATACAAGCCCTCATCATAGCGGTACTCCGCTTGATGACGGGTAATTGACAACCTTTTGACCTGCGATCGGGCATCAAGCACCTACGCGCCAGCAAAATTCGTTGTAAAACTTTACACTCATCCCGCCCAACACTGATATTTGCTGTCACAGAGTCGCGATCCGCCCCAAATTTTAGTATCTCCTGCAAGCTCCCCTAATTTGCTCGTTACCAGGCTCTGCCTGGTAATGCAGATCCGGAGGCTCTGCCTCCTTTGATCTGGTAACTTACAGGAGAGAGGACTTTAGAAGGTGTTTAAGTTATTAAGTTTTCGATCCTAAAATCTAAAATCTAAAATCTAAAATCTAAAATCTAAAATCTAAAATCTAAAATCTAAAATCTAAAATAGACGCTTCGGGCTGCAGATGCAGCGAAAAGCAGACATCAGCGAAACAAGCTAGAAAGTTCTATAACTTTGATTTGCAGAGTTGAGACTTCTTCCCGGCCCCGTTTTAAAGAAGCTTCTAATTCTAGCAGCAAAGGCAAACTTTTTTGCAGTTTTTCTAAGCTGGCATTCTTGACTTCTTGGCGAAAATAGTATATGCGTTTGGGATTGCCGAGGTCTAGAGATCGAGCAATTTTATCGTCGCCCTCGCCCGCTTGGATCATTGCTTTTACCCACAGCCAAATCCGAAACTTACCAGTCAATCCCGCCACAATCCTCAAACCAGGCTCGTTTTTGGCCGCTAAGCCCGCCAATAACTCCAAAGCACCTCCCGTATTTCCCTCGCGAATCGCATCGGCTAGTTGGAAGGTATTCTGGGCGTGACAGTGCACTAATGCCGCCACTTCCTCGGGGTTGAGAGGTTGGCTGCGGTTGCCCGCAAAGAGTCGCAATTTTTCCAATTCGCTGTATAGCTGGCGGGTATCGCTACCGATGGATTCGGCCAAAAGTTCGATCGCCGTGGCGGTCAATTTGACATTCATTTCGCCAGCAACTTGGCGCGCCCGCTGGGCTAATTCCTTGTCATTCCAAGGCGGAATCGGTGAAAACTCGCGAAATTCGGCGGACTTGGCGAGTAACTTGGTAGATTTGAGCCGGCTGTCGGGTTTTTTGACGGATGTCAGCAGCAAAACTGTTGTAGCGGGAATCACCGGCAGCGTCCGTTCCAATTGGGCCAGCAGTTCTGGAGAACACTGCTGGGTGAGAGTCGTATTTGTCAGCCAGACAAAACGGCTGCCGCTACCGAAGGCCGGTGTTAAGGCTCGATCGAGTCCTTCGATCACTGCTTCGGCTCGATCGGCAATTATCTTGTCATAGTTAAAACTAACCCAGTTCGGGTCGAGGACTGTTTGGCGCAAATTTGTGACTGCTTGCGCGATCGCAAAGTCGTCTTCCCCCCAAAACAGGTAAAATTGCATAATTTAACGCTCTGTACAGGAAAAAAGTTGAGTCGCGCGATCGTCGGCTTGTCCAACATATCCTGAATCGGACTGTTGGAAGCCCGCACCATAATATAAAATTTGGTGTGGGAGTATTTCACCGCGAGGAAATCAAGATTGGATGATACTTATCAAGCTTACGTAAACCGGGTGGCGCGAATGACGCTGCTGGACTCCTATAAGTCCCAGATGGAACACATCCAGGAATCTCCAAAATTTAAGCCTGATGAAGCCGGTCACAGAAATCCTGTACCTTTTCCGGGTTATTCGGTGATTACGCCACCTGCGGGGGAAGATGCAGAAAATACTGCACTTTATAGTAATTTGCACTCAGTCCAAAAACGGCTATTGGAGGAAATCGCGGACGGTGCGATCCTAGCACTGCCTCCTGATAGCTTCCATTTAACCGTGGCGGATCTGATTTGGAGCAGCGCTTTTCAAGATGCTTCTGAGAACAATCCAGAATTTGAGAAGCAACTGCGCGATCGAATGAAAGAGTGTTTTGCCGCCTGCAAACCCTTGGCGGGCGGCCCGGAGATTCGCTGGACTGTGCTGGGGTTGATGGTGATGACTAGGGCTGTGGGTGTTTGTTTGGCACCGACTGACGAAAACTCTTACAAGCAAATTCTAGAGTTTCGGCGATCGATCTATCAAAATTCCGATTTAATTGCTCTAGGAATTGAACAGCAATATCATTTGACGGCACACATTACTCTGGCTTATTTTGGGGACACCGGGCCAAATCTAGACCGCGCTCGTTTGTCCGCCGTGATGTCTGAGTTAAACGACCAATGGCTTGACACGCCACAAGAACTGTGCGTGCACCGAGCCGAACTGCGGAAGTTTGACGACATGACTAGCTACGTGCGGCAACCGGATTGGCCTGTTTTTGAGTTTTAAGGAAGGAAGAGGGAAGAAGGCCCTTCGGCTTCGCTCAGGGTGAAAAGAAGGAAGAAGGAAGAAGGAAGAGGGAAGTTCGGCAACGAGCCAGGTAGGGAATTTAACGGATACAAGTCAGAATTCAGAGGACTCAATCAAGGAAGATTATCCCCACTCTCAATTATCCCCACTCTCCATTCTCCCCTTCTCCCCCTCTCCCCCTCTCCCATCTCCTCTGTTTCAAGAGTCAAGATACTGGCTATTAAATGCTTTAATTATTCTGGCTTGGTAACAAAATCAAGCAAAAAATTTATGATAAACCCGGAAAAATCAGTAATTCTGGTTTTTAAATTTTGACTTAAAGAGTGACTGTACACGTTGTTGGTATTGGTTTAGATGGAGCTGCTGGGCTGAGCGAATCGGCGCGGCAGGTTGTAGGAACGGCCGCTCTGCTGGTAGGGAGCGATCGGCATTTGAGCTATTTTCCCGATCACGGCCGAGAGCGCTGGGTGTTGGAAGATTTAACCGAAGCAATTCTGGAAATTCGGCGCTGGTTGGCGGAACTACCGCAGTTAGAGGCGGATGCGGAAACGGTCGAAAGGGGGCGAGGGTCGATCGTCATTTTAGTAGCCGGCGACCCCCTGTTCCACGGCTGGGGAAAGTTGCTAATTTCCCAAATTCCGCCAGATAAATTGACATTTCACCCCCATGTGAGCTCGGTGCAACTGGCCTTCAACCGCTTGCAAATCCCGTGGCAGGATGCTCATTTTGTGGCCTCCCAGGGACGTTATTTTGAGGAACTGACAGCAAAACTCAAGTTAGGTGTGGAAAAAATTGCCGTGCTCGCGGACGAAACTCTCACTCCGGCGGCTTTAGCAAATTTGGTGAAAGCTCTAGATTTGCCGGCACGCTATCAGTTTTGGGTTTGCGAAAATTTGGGTTCTCCAGAGGAGAAGGTGGGTCTGTACCCTCTAGAAGCTTTGCTGCGAGAGTCTTTTTCACTTCTGAGCGTGGTTGTGATGCGGAGGGTGTTCCCGCCGGCAGAAGCTTTGGATTTGGCAAGGTTGCCTTTGTTGGGGATTCCCGATGCAGCTTTTATCGGTGGCGGCGACAGACTTGGTTTGACGGTGGAACGGGAGGTGCGGGTGTTGGTGCTGGCACAGTTGGCTATGGGGCCGGAACAAGTTGTCTGGGATGTGGGTGCTGGTAACGGTTCTGTGTCGATCGAGATTGCTCGTTTATTCCCGCAGTCTGAGGTATACGCGATCGAACAAACGGTTTCTGGTACTTCTGCGATCGAACTCAATTGTAGTCGTTTTGAGCTGCAAAATGTGCTTTCGATTCATGGCAGGGCACCGGAAATTTTACACCGCTTGCGCCCGCCGCACCGGATTTTTATTGGCTGCAGCGGTGAAGGGCTGACCAAAATTTTGGGCGTTTGCGCCCTGCGGCTGCTCGCTGGAGGCTCGATCGTCCTGGCTTTGGATGTTTTTGAGGATATTGCTACTGTTTTGAGCTGGATTGGCGATCGGGTGCGGCGGGAACCGCACTGGAGTTACCGCATCTTGCAGGTGCAGTTGTCGCGTTCTATTTCTGCGGGCAGTTTGACTCGTTTTGATGCGCTGAATCCAATTTCGATTGTGACGATCGATCGAAATTTGAATTAGTTGTATGATTTTAACCGCAGATGTTGGCGGATTAGCGCAGATGTAGGCGAAGCCTTCCCGAAGGGTACGCAGATGCAGGCCGGGCTTGAAATTGCTCGATCTGGTTTAATTTTTTATTAATAAAAGTACGGCTGCTGTTGCTAGCAATAACAGGATTCCGGCTGCACCGGCTAGGGGTTTTGCTCCTATTCCTGTAATCCATTCGGGTACTTTATTGGTTTGATTTATTACTTGAGCTGTATCTACGGTAGTTATACCCAAAATCCATCCGGCGTGGAGTCCGATCGCCAATCCTAGGCTACCATTGTCGGCGATGCGGGCTAGTGTTAAAACCATGCCCATCAGCCACAATCCCGGCAGTTGCGGTAGAGTTTCTTTGGCGGCCCAAATTAGGTGGGCGATCGCGAAAATGAAACTGGCGATCGCACCTGCGATTAATATTGAGTAATCTTGCTGAAGTAGATTTTGTAAACAGCCGCGAAAGATTAATTCTTCTGTCGCGCTAATCCACACTGCTAACAATAAAGTCACCAGAGTTGAAGGTTTCAGGATTGAGGATGCTAAAGGATTAATGATTGTTTCGCCTGTTTCGTGCAGTTCGATCCAACCTGCGCTTAATTGCACTCCGAACAAAACGGCTATGCTGAATACTGCTAATGTTAATCCCAGCAGCGAGGAAAGTAAAGTTGCGGGTTGCCAGTACCAACCCCAGTCGGCAAAAGATGCGCTTTCGATCCATTTTGTCGCCCACAAAATGAAGGGAACAATTAAGTAGAGGGAGGCGAGTAAAGGTAGTTTTTTGTTGCCTAAAGGTTGGGGCGGATGCCATTTTAGGGCGATCGCCAGTGCAATTGCTACGGGTAGCCACACACCAATCCAAGTTGAGAAAAAAACAATTACTTTGACGGTTGCTGGTATTGATGGCGACAGCAGTCGCAGGTTAGTTATACTATTCCACATTTAAGGGGTTGCAACTATAATACTGTTGACTGTTGACTGTTGACTGTTGGCTGTTAATTGTTAACTGTTGACTGTTGACTGTTGGTTCTTCCTTACTTGGTATGCTAAACTAACAATTAAAATGCCCAGGACAGCAAACATCTATTCTTGTAGTTTTCAAAATTTCTAAATCCATACGCAGAACGTTTTATTAACTTGAGCTTGTTGTTAATACCCTCGACA
>JBBSNU010000104.1:0-10880 GCA_038260455.1 Chroococcales cyanobacterium
AAGAAGGAAGAAGGAAGAAGGAAGAAAAAATAACATTTTACCTAGTCACTAATTCCACAATTATCAATTACCAATTACCTAATTAGTAATTCCACAATTAGCAATTACCAATTACCAATTATCAATTATCTAATTTCTAATAATTTAGCTGTGGCATTAACCACAATTTGAGCAGAACCGGCGAAAAAAGGTCGATCGATAGTTGCGAGTGTATCAGTAGACTGGTGGTAGTGGGGCGATCGCAAATTTGCAGTATCCGTCACCAACACAGCACCAATTCCTTTATACCAGAAAGGAGCGTGGTCGCTTCGCAAAACATCAGGAGTAAGCAACCCTTTCAGAGGAACCGGCAGCGCCACCACTGGCGGCAAATCCGCGTTTCCCGACTCCGCAAAAGTTTTCAACAGCAGCGGATGTTCCGCATCCCCAACTACAGCAATAAACTCGCCTTTGTCGGGAGATGTTACCCCCGATGCTTCTAGAAAAGGTTGCGCTGTCAATCCTTCGGGATATTGCTGACACCCAGGCGTGCGACAGGCATAACCAACCATATCTAAAACTACCGCGGCCTGCAAATTTTTTAACCGCGCCGCGCTACCGGTGAATGCTAAACTGCCTAAAAGTCCGATTTCTTCCCTGTCAAAAAACGCTACTTGCAATGTCCGAGGAGTGGGACGAGAACCAAGCAATCTTGCTACTTCTAAAACTACTGCAACTCCCGTCGCATTGTCGTCAGCCCCAGGCGATTGCGGTACAGTATCGTAGTGTGCCGCAACTAAAATTTTACCTGCATTTGAGTCAGTACCTTTTCTCTCGGCAAAGACGTTAATTCCGCGATCGAACGGCTGCAACTCTGCCGAAAATCCTGATGCTTGCAATTGTTGGGAAATGTAGTCTCTAGTAAAAGAGCGAGATACTTCTCCTTCGCGTTCTCCTACTAGATTTTCGACGTGTTTCCACAACCTAGATCGGTCAATTTGGGGCGCGATCACAGCATTTTTTTCAACAGTAAGCGGCGAGGGAGACGGGTTTTGGGAAGTGTCGGTAGTGCGATCGACCGACACTTCAGGTATTGCCGATAACCGCTGCCACGATCCAGAACTCCAACCCACAGCCGCCAGCGCAACCAAAATAAATAGCGCTATCCAAATCAATTGTTTCATCAGTAAGTTTATTTAAGATTTGAGACTGTTTTATTTGATATTTTACATTAATATCATGTCCGGTCGATTGACAACGATCAGATTGGTTCGCACGCGCGAACTGTATAGCAATCCGGCGTTGCTGAATTAACTTCCAGGCTCTGCCTCGACACGCGAAAAGGTCGGCAGAGCCTCCTGATCTGCATTACCAGGCAGAGCCTGGTAACGAGTAAAAACTGAGATGCTCCCAACCATTTAAATATCGATATCGGAAGTTTCACACTTATTGAGCAATTCGACAATGGCGATATTCAACGATACTAATTTACGTTAAAAAATTACCATATTTAACTATTTTTTATCCAAATCAATCTCCTTATTTCCCAATATCAAGCTATTACTTCCAGGCCAAGCGTAAGGAATAGTTTTTGCCGAAAATTCGACAATTTCAGTTGGTTGTTGAAACCACTCGGAATAACTGGGATTTAGTTCGTCGTAAAGTGCTTTTAAAGCTTGAATTTCTGCCTCTAGTTGCGCTGCTGCTTGATTGATTTTGCGAGCTTGTGCTTGCAAGCGCTTTTCCCCGGTGTGAACGTTATTTTCTACTTCTTGCCAGTGCTGTCCGGCTATCAATTTGTCTAGTTCGCCTTGTTTGTAATCGAGTACCGCCTGTTTTTGTTGCAGTTGCTTTTGAATAATTTGAGTTTCTCGGTCAATCTCCTGAATTTGCTGCAACCATTGCTCCCCAAAGACAGCATTTTGCTGATGGAACTCGGCAATGGCTTCAGGAGTATTATTTTTGGGAAAGCTGACTGTCACTCGGCACTCTGAGCGCTGGGAAGAAAGTTTTTCCCGCGACTCTTGCAGGGTGGCAATTTCTGCTTGCAGCCCGCGGACTTCTGTTTGGAGTTGTGGGATAGTCTGACTCATTGGTTCAATTAGTGGATTTCTGCATCGATTTTAAGCTAATTGTTGATTTCTGGACGCACAGGGACTCCGATCGCCTGGTTTTTGCTCGGGGCTGGGGGCTGCAACAAAATATTTTCGTGAAAAAATTGCTGGTTGAGCTTCGACTACGCTCAGTTACCGCGCCGCCGAAATCCGGTTTCTAGGCATCCGTGCGTCAGTCCTATTGTTTATTTTTATAACAAATCTCTGTCGCTTCCTCGCCACAATTATCTAATTTTAGCGCGATCGAGTCAGTGCCTAGGCATAATGGCGGATAATTTGTAGCACAATGGCCGATGACAGGTTTTTAATTATGATTAAAATTATAATTAGTTATGCAAATAAATTACTGCTTGCGTAAATTCAATTTACGCAACTAAAATAAATTAAGGTCGGATATGTTTTTGGGGCGCATCTCAAGTTACGTTCAATTTCTTGACATTTTTTACTGCGGTCAAGCATTTTTTTAAACTTAGCAATTGGAACCCATGAAAATTACTGGTCAATTAATGTTAGGATACTTAACTGCTGCTGTGTTTGGTGTGGAATGCTGCATTAATGCAAAGATATTGCCGGGAAGCGTAGGGGAGAGAGGCGGCAATCGCTCTGTACAAGCAAGTTTGGTAGCGCCTCAGAACATTAGCTATTGGCGATCGCGATCGGGCGCTAATTCTGCAAGGGCTGACTTATTTGGGGCCGGGTTATCCCCAATAGCACCAGTACGTCAACCAAGCGACAATTTGATACAGTCTCAGGAAAATTCTCAAAAAGATCATATTTTAAGTTTTAAAACTATCGATTATTATCTGGCTTTTATTGTGGTAGTAATCTTCTTATTAATCAGGACTAATAGGGTAGGTATGTTATCTCAGGCGATCGGGTTAATCAAACCGAAGGTTGAAACAGGTAAGGACAAGCTAATAGCAGCATACCAAGTGTTGCATCCACCAAAAGAACAGGATATCCGAGATACTATTGCTAAAATGACCCAAGATTTGCAGCAAACGGCCGAATATGCCTTCGATATTTGCGAGGAAATGAGCGTCTCGATAATTGCGACTACCCCTGGCGGTCGTATCCTATCGTTAAACCAAGCTACTTGTCAACTTTTAGGATACTCAAAAAAAGAGTTGTTAGGCGCACCAATAGCCGGACTTTTTCATAAAAATGAAGCACTGCCAACGGGGTTAGAATTAGAAAATTTAACAGCCGAAGGTTCTGTTCGCAATGTCGAAAAAATCTATATTTCCAAACATAGAAAAAAAATCATTGTCCTGCTTTCTATTTCAATTATTCGGGACGACAAAGGCAAGGTCAGCGGTAAGTTGTATGTAGCACAAGACATTACCTATCGCAAGCGGGCTGAAAGAGATTTGCGCCGCAGTGAAAAAAAGTTTCGGCAACTGGTAGAAACTGTTAATGCTGCTGCATTGATATATCAGCGCCGACAGTTGCGCTATGTCAATTCTAAGACAGAAGCTTTGACTGGATATGGTCGCGAAGAATTGCTAGCGTTGGATTTATATGAATTGATAGATCCAGATTTTCTAGAAATAGTTAAAAAATGGGGTAAATCCCGCCATCCGCGAGAAAATGCAGGCTCAAAATATGAAGTTAAAATTCTCACAAAAACCGGAGAAGCACGCTGGATAGAAGCAACTGTAAATATTATCAAATTTGAGAGAAAACCGTCAATATTAGTCACAGTCTTTGACATCAGCGATCGCAAATTAGCAGAGTTAGAATTAGAAACATCTCTGTCGTTGCTTCAAGCAACCATTGAATCTACTGCTGACGGCATTCTGGCGGTTGACGGCGAGGGAAAAGTTGTCAGCTTTAACCGCAAGTTTGCCAAAATGTGGCAGTTGCCAGATTTTCTGCTAAATTCGAGAGATCACAATCAAATTGTGGAGTTTGGAATCAACCAGTTAAAATACCCGGAAATCTTTCTCAACCGCGCTAAAGAATGGTCAGATCGTCCGGCGGCTGAAACTTACGATATTATTGAGTTTAAAGATGGCAGAATATTCGAGCGTTACTCGCTACCGCAGCACACTGGAGGCAAAATTACGGGTCGAGTATTCAGCTTTCGAGATGTCACGGAACGTTTGCAATCTGAAGAGAAACTCCGCAAAAGTGAAGAACGTTTTCACCTGCTGACTAGGGCAACAAATGATGCAGTATGGGATTTCAATTTGGCAAAAAATGAGTATTGGTTGAGCGAAGAGTTTGAAAAAGTATTTGGATACAAACTCAACGACACTCAGACGATAGACTTTGAATTGTGGTGGCAAAACATTCACCCCGAAGAACGGGAAAGAGTGAAGTCAAGCTTCAACGAAACCATGAAATCTGATGCTGAATTTTGGTCGGAGGAATACAGCTTTCACCGTGCAGATGGGGGATATGTTTTTGTGCTAGATCGCGGGTACATCATCCGCAATGAAAGTGGCCAAGCAGTAAGGGCGATCGGTACGATGATGGACATCACTCAACGCAAGCAAGCTGAAGAAATTATTCGCTATCAAGCGGTTTACGATCAACTCACGGGTTTACCGAATCGGATACTTTTTAATGAGCGGCTGATGGCAGCATTAAGACAAGCTAAAAAGAACAAAAAAATGCTGGCTGTGATGTTTTTAGATTTGGATAGGTTCAAAAAGATTAATGATACACTAGGTCACGCTGCGGGCGATCGCCTGTTAGAAAGTTTTGCCGGACGGATCAGCGACACTTTGCGATCGACTGATACGGTAGCCCGGTGGGGAGGCGACGAATTTACCGTACTGCTTCCCGAGCTCAATTGCTTAGAAGATGCAGTTAAAACAGCTCAAAGAATGATTGACCATTTAAAGCCCCCTTTTAAACTAGAAGAACAGCCGTTTCACATCAGCAGCAGCATCGGCATTGCCGTTTATCCCAACGACGGCGAAGATGCCGAAACTTTAGTCAAAAATGCCGATGCCGCCTTGTACCGCGCTAAAGACATGGGAAGAAATAACTATCAGTTATATACTTCAACAATTAATCCGCAAGGCAGCCAATTGCTGACGCTAGAAAATAGGCTGCACGAGGCTCTAGAACAAGGAGAATTTGAGGTTTTCTACCAGCCAAAAGTCAATATCACTACTTGGAAAATTCAGGGTATGGAAGCATTGCTGCGCTGGCACCATCCAGAATTAGGTTTAGTTTCGCCCGCTACATTTATTCCGATCGCCGAAGACAACGGATTAATTGTAGCTATTGGCGAATGGGTGCTAGAAACGGCCTGCACTCAGAATAAAGCTTGGCAGGATACTTTGCAACCTGATTTGCGGGTAGCAGTCAACTTTTCGGCTAGGCAGTTCCAGCAATTTAATTTAGTGGAAATGGTGACGAATTGCTTGAAAAAAACTGGTTTAGATCCGAAGTATTTAGAGTTAGAAATTACCGAAAGTACAGCGATGCAAGATGTGGATTATACCACAAAAGTGCTTAGGGAGTTACAGAATGTGGGAGTGCAGATTGCGCTGGACGATTTCGGCACGGGTTATTGTTCTCTAAGTTATCTCACAAAGTTTCCGTTGAATATCTTAAAAATCGACAAATCCTTTATCAACGGACTGACGACAGATCCCTGCGAACGGGCGATCGCGAATGCTGTAGCGACGCTGGGGCGAGATTTGAATTTGAGCGTGGTAGCAGAGGGAGTAGAAACTAAAGAGCAGGTGGAGTGTTTGCGATCGCTCCACTGTCAAGAAATTCAGGGTCACTATTTTAGCACTGCGCTCTCGGCTGGCGATGCTAGTAAACTTTTGGTAAATTCTCTGTTGCGGAAAGTCAAAATTGCATAAATACCAATTTCATAAAGTAGCGCTAGATATTACCCCCCCAACCCCCCCTTATACCAATTTCATAAAGTAGCGTTAGATATTACCCCCCCCAACCCCCCCGCGAGTTCGGGGGGGCTAAGACTTCATCTATAGCATATCTTTAAAAAAATGGTATTACTAAGGGGGGCTAAGACTTCATCTATAGCATATCTTTAGAAAAATGGTATTAGTCAGTAGTCAGTAGTCAGTAGTCAGCAGTCAGTTGTCAGTTGTCAGTTGTCATATTGTGTCCGGCCAATTCACAGATCTAAAATGGGTTCGTAGTGCGGACTTTAGTCCGCTTTCATGGAGCGTATGCAAGTCCGCACTACGAACCTTTTTTTGTGACGATCGTCCTCGATCGCAAATCAGAGCATTGGTCATTAGCGGTTGAGACGGTTGAAAAAGACGGCGGGTCTTCTTCAACCTACGGAGGTGGGTTTTGTTTGTATCGACGCGGTTTCAACCGCGCCCGGAAGGGTGCGATCGATCGCCCGCGCCACTTAAAAATTAAAATAGTGTGCAGAATCACGGACTTGCGGCTAAAGACAGAGGAAAATATCGCTACTCCAACATAAAGGACTTGTCTATGCAGCCAATTCGCACATTTAACGTTTCCCCCTCGCTACCGACAATTCTCGAACCCCTACGCAAACTTGCCTACAATTTGCACTGGGATTGGAACGTTGACACCAAAGACTTATTCCGCCGCCTCGATCGAGACCTGTGGGACTCCAGCAACCAAAACCCGGTGCTGATGCTGGGAACCATATCCCAAGAGCGACTGCAAGAAATGGCAGAAGACGACGGCTTCATTGCCCAAATGAAACGAGCCGCCCAGCAGTTAGACGATTATCTCAAAAACCGCGCCTGGTATCGCAAACAGCGCGGTACAGAGCTGCAGGAATGCTACGCTTACTTTTCGATGGAATTCGGCTTAGTAAAAGCCCTACCCATCTATTCCGGCGGTTTGGGCGTGCTCGCAGGCGACCACCTCAAATCAGCTAGCGATTTGGGCTTGCCCTTGGCCGGCGTGGGCTTGCTCTACCAAGAAGGCTATTTTTCGCAGTATCTCAACGCCGACGGCTGGCAGCAAGAACGCTATCCGCTGAACGATTTCTACAATATGCCGATCCACCTAGAACGCAATCCCGACGGTTCGGAATTGCGGATTGAGGTAGACTATCCAGGCCGCAAGGTGTACGCCCGGATTTGGCGAGTACAAGTGGGGACTGTTCCTTTGTACTTGATGGATACAAATATTGAACCTAACAGCCGCTACGACCAAGATATTAGCGACCAACTGTACGGCGGAGACAAAACTCTGCGGATGCACCAAGAAATCATGCTGGGCATCGGTGGCGTGAAAATGCTCAAGGCCTTGGGCTTGACAGTCACGGCTTATCACATGAACGAAGGCCACGCGGCTTTCATGGCTTTGGAACGGATTCGGATGCTGATGGAGGAATATCACCTGAGTTTCGTGGAAGCTGAACAGGTGGTGGTTTCGAGCAGTATGTTTACGACTCACACGCCGGTGCCTGCTGGGTTTGACTTGTTCGAGCCGGATATGGTGATGCACTATCTGGGTCAGTATGCCAAGATGTTTGGCTTGTCGCAAGATGAGTTTCTGGCGTTGGGCCGGGAGAATGTTGGCGATTTGTCCGCACCTCTGAATATGGCAATTTTGGCAATTAAGATGTCGAGTTTTGTCAACGGGGTGGCGGCTTTGCACGGTGTGGTGTCGCGCCCGATGTTCCAGGGGTTGTGGCCGGGTTTACCTCAAGAAGAAGTGCCGATTACTTCGATTACGAATGGGGTGCACGCTCGCAGTTGTGTGGCGAAGTCTACTCAGGAATTGTACGATCGATACCTTGGCCCGGAGTGGGAAATGACCGGCCAGGACGATCGCCTGTGGGACAGGATTTCGTCGATTCCTGACGAGGAATTGTGGCGGAATCATGAACGTTGTCGATCGGAGTTAGTGGTGTTCGCGCGGGAGTGGCTGCAAAAGACTCTGCGTGAGCGGGGAGCGGCTCAAACCGAAATCGAATACGCGCGCGAGGCTCTCAATCCGAAGGTGCTGACGATCGGGTTTGCGCGCCGTTTTGCGACTTACAAGCGGGCGACATTATTTTTGCGTGATGTCGATCGAATTATGCGGATCATGGGGGATCAAAACCGCCCCGTGCAGTTTGTGATTGCTGGGAAGGCTCACCCGATGGATATTCCGGGTAAGGAATTGATTCGGGATATCGTTCACTTCATCCGCGAACACGAAACTATCAGTTCGATGGTGTTTCTGCCGAATTACGACATTAACGTCGCTCGGATGATGGTATCTGGCTGCGATGTGTGGCTGAATACGCCCCGCCGCCCCCGTGAGGCTTCGGGTACTTCGGGGATGAAGGCTTCGATGAATGGTTTGCCGAATCTGAGCATTCTTGACGGTTGGTGGGATGAGGCGGATTATGTTCGTACCGGTTGGCCGATCGGACATGGGGAGTTTTACGAAGATACTGAGTATCAGGATGAGGTTGAAGCGAATGCTTTGTACGACTTGATGGAAAAGGAAGTTGTACCGCTGTTTTACAACCGAGATGCTGATGGAATTCCTCGCGGTTGGACGGAGAAAATGAAGGATTCAATTCGCTTGAACTGTCCTTTATTCAATACGGCTCGGATGGTGAAGGATTACGCGCGGCGGGCTTATTTCCCGGTGAGCGATCGATTCCACACCATGACTTCTGACGGGTGCGCGCCGGCTAAGGAATTGTCTCACTGGAAAAAGCACATTTTGGCGAAGTGGTACGACATTAAGATTGAGTCTGTTGATATTTCCCAGGATAAGGAAGTTAAGGTCAATCAGTCGATCGCGGTTAAATCTCGCATCAATTTGATGGGATTAACGCCTGCGGACGTGCAAGTCGAACTTTATCAAGGTTCTGTTGATGCTAACGGCGATATTGTCGGCGGCGTGCCGGTGGTAATGGAGTATTTGGGAGAAGATGGTCAGAATGCTAGCCTTTATACGGCTGACATTACTTATACTTCTAGCGGTTTGCAAGGTTTGTCCTTGCGCGTTTTGCCGAAGCACGACAATCTCAGCAGTCCTTATGAAGCTGGTGTGATTCTCTGGGCACATTAAGAAGGAAGAAGGAAGAAGGAAGAAGGAAGAAGGAAGAGAAAAGAAGTGAGGTAAATAGCAAAGGTAGGGACACGGCAGTGCCGTGTCCCTACGGGGATTTATTGATCGCTTGATGTACTTCATAAAACTTGGAATCTGCTGTATCTCCCTTCTGGTATGACTATGTAGCCGGTTGTGCGATCGCCCAATACGAGATTCCGCTCGATTCCCCAGTACCACCAGTGCGCGCCGATATAAGCGCACAGCAAGGCATCTAGCTGGTCTTCTAGGGCTTTTATGGTGGCTGTACTGGTGGGGATTTCGGGGAGTTTTGAACCGCTGATGAACGCTGATGAACGCGGATTTTTGTTCTCGACATTGGTGAGATTTAGGGATGGTTTGAGAGTCGGTAAAATATCGATAATATACTGGTAGAGCTTCATCAATTCTAGTTGACGTTCTGCCAGTTTTCCTTTTTTATATTTGATTATTCGCTCTAATTGAAATAGATTGATTGTGGCTGGATGGGGATAAACTTCTATTTGATATCGCCCTAATTTCTTAGCTTCTATGATCGGTGCGTGGACAAATCCTCGGGCTTCTAAACTGAGGCCGAATTCTACTGTTTTTTGGGCGAAGGGGCGGGAAAGGTTGGCGGGATAGCAGCCTGCGTGGTAGCGCCCGAAGTGTTTGTGGGTGAGTTTGTCGGCGAGGCGCATTCCCGTAGGATTAGCGATGATTGTGGGCGCGTCTACGGCGATGATAGCTGGTTCGGTTGGGGAGATTTGGGTGTCGATCCAGGTGAGGATGTCGTTGGTTGCTAAGAGGCGATCGCACTCGATTAATTGTAATTGAGTGTTTTCCCAATTTAAGCAGCATAAACCGCTGGCCCCTGAACTCCAACCTAAATCAATGCCGATAAATTTCATAGTTGTTTAAAGGGCGATCGCCACCAAATAAGCAAGGATACAATCTCTATGGTAAAGCTTGGTGGTGGTTGCGATCGCCCACACCGACAGTCAGAAACCGGGTTTTTTGCGAAAATCTGTGGTTGTAGCCGACAGATGAGGTAAAAACCCGGTTTCTTAGGTACGCGCGATCGCCCACACCGACAGTCAGAAACCGGGTTTTTTGCGAAAATCTGTGGTTGTAGCCGACAGATGAGATAAAAACCCGGTTTCTTGGGTATTATGGGCGAGACTTTATTTGGGCGGTTGAGAAGGTGCGGGACTGAGTATCAGCAATTGATCGCCGGATTGACTTTGTTGAACTGCAACTACAAAAGGGCGAGCCTTAAGGTCTTTTTGCTGTTCATTCGTTAAAGCGGGAAACAGATAAATCCAGTTGCCTCTATCTAAAAGCAGTCGCCAAACTATAGGTTCTTTGGAGTTATTGATATGATTAAAGTCTTGCTGATTCAAATCAGAAAATAAACCTAGATCACCGATCGCCTTAAATCCTATGCCGAGGGATCGATCTGTCTCATCATCAAGTTTTCTGCCTAATGAAATATTGTCTTTTTTGGCGATTAAAACAACAGCGGGCAAGCTCGAATTTTCGCCTGCATCGCGTCGGGCATCGGCAATTCCTTGGTGGTAAGCTGACCAGAACAAAACCAGCAATACCCAACTGACGATAATAAGTTCGTCAACGAGCGATCGCAGTAATTTGATCGAGTTATATCTATTGATATTAAATCGCTGCCAAGACTTCAAGAAGCGAAGCAGCAACCATAATCTTCTTCTGCGAGCATAGAAACGCCACAGTCGATTTCTCCGATTGATTGTAGTAGCAAATTTATGGTTTATACTA
>JBBSNU010000105.1:0-10776 GCA_038260455.1 Chroococcales cyanobacterium
ACTTCGACTAATTCAGTTTTAGCCTCTTCTACGCCGGCTACGTCAGCAAAAGTAATCTTCGCAGATTCGCCTTCGACGTAGACCTTAGCTTTGCTTTTGCCGATCGACAGCGCACCCTGTGGCCCGCCACCCTGCCTGTTCATGAAAAATTGAAATATTGCCACAAAAATCAGCGGCGGAATCACCCAGCTCAAAACACTGCCGATCCAGCCATTTTTAGAAGGGGGAGTTGCCGCAAATTCAACGCCTTTTTCTTGCAAAAGTTTAGGCAGATCCAGGTCAAAAATCGGCGTAGTTGTCAGCACTTGACCTGGTTGGTCGCCTTCGCCTTTTAGTTGGTAGCGAATTTCATTTTGGCCTACCGAAGCTCGCACTACATCTTGTTCTTGAACTTGGTGGACGAACAAGCTGTAAGGTACTTGCGGAATTTGTGGCCCGAATAAATTGGGCAAAAAGATGTTTGCTAGCACAAACAAACTTGATAGCAATAACAAAATATTGCTAATTTGCCGAAAACGAGGGGGTTGGGGCTGGTCTTTAATTGCCATTGATAACTGTCATCCTTTAATTTTAGCCAGTTTTATTCATCTATTTTCTCATCAAATACGCACGCGGTGTCAAGCGGATTTCCTCACTCGATTGGGTGGGTTAACCGGGCTGCACCTATTTAGTATTATTAAAAACGAACCGCGAAGGCGCGAAGAACGCGAAGGAAGAGAAGAGCGTTATATTTATGAATAGTTGGTTGAGAGTTACTTAATGGTTATTCTTTCTGAATCACTTGAAGATGCTCTCGTTTTTTTCTTCCTTCGCGTTCTTCGCGTCTTCGCGGTTCGTTATATTTATTTATGCAGCTTCTGGGTTTAATTGAATCATTTCCCAAGTAGTATAAGTGCCGATCGCACCCCAAATCGCGTAAGGCAAAAGTAACAAAGCCGCGGTTTGAGAAATAGGCAAAACAGCCAGCAGCAGCACAACTCCCAAAATCTCGCCAACGCCTCCCAAAATTGTCCCTACTTTCAGACTTTTGGCTCTAAGAGTCGCGGGAATATAGGCAACTGTGACAATTTCTAACAGCAAGTAAACAGCCATCAGCAGCCAAGTTTTGATACTCCCCGGATCGCGTTCCCACACTACAGCAGCGCTGCCGGCCCCGCAAGCAAAAATCACCGTCCAAATTAACGGAATCGCAGGCTCAAAAAACATCCAATCCGGTCTTTGAAGTTTGACTGCCCAGTTAATATCGCGGAGTTTAAACAACAGAGTGCCGAAGGCGACTGAGAAAGTCACACCGCCGATTATCATCCAAGATTGCATCATGGTTCTCAACTTTCAAATTGCTCGATCGCTCATTAAGTCGATCGTGCCAACTTACAGCCGAACTTCCATCAGCCTTTAGCAATAACTTCAGCAAAGCCAAACCCAACAATCCCTAACCGCCCGACACATTTTTAGCAAACTCTTCGCGGCCAGAAACCAAATTAGCTGGAACGCCGTTGGGGTAATTTTGCGCGATTAAAGCTTGCAACTTTTCAACTCGATTTCCAGGGTTTGGATGAGAGCTCAAAAACTCCGGCGATCCCCCGCCCTTCCTAGCAGAACCGAGAATTTCCATTACTTCCACAATACCTTGAGGATTGTAACCCGCTTCCGTCATAAACCGAAAACCGAGTCGATCGCTCTCAAGTTCGTCCGATCTACCGTACCGCAAACCGACAACTTGATTGACAGCTTGAGCAATTAATGCTGCTTGTTGTCCGCCCCCGCGATCGTCGCTAGCGGCCACCCCAACCGCCGTTACCAAAGACCTACCCAACTGCTGTTTTGCCAAGTGTTCCGCACCGTGGCGCCCGACAACGTGACCAGCCTCGTGCCCCAGTACAGCGGCCAACTGAGCCTCGGAATTCAGCCGCCGCAGGAGTCCGGCGGTAATGAAAACTTGTCCCCCTGGCAGAGCAAAAGCATTGACTGTTTGGGCGTCTCGCAGCAGGTGGAATTCAAACGGATAAGGCGCTTGTTTCGCCGTTGAACCGTTGATAACTCGTTCTCCTACTCGATCGACATATTGCTGAATTGTTTGGCTTGGATAAAGCCCCCCGTATTGAGCCGCCATTTTGTCTCGCGCCTGCAATCCCAAAACTACCTCTTGGCGGGGAGAAAGCTGCACCCGCTGTTTCTCTCCAGTTACGGGATTTTGTACGCTGCTGGTAAAATAGGTGATTGCCCCAAAAAATGCCATTAATAAGCCGATCGCGAATCGGAATAAAAATTTGTTCACAGCAGTTCACCTATAAAGTTTAGCGAGTATAATACCAGACTGACAGCTACTTCTACATCTATCTGAAGTATTAATAATGGAAATTGGTTCGTAGTGAGGACTTTAGTCCGCATCTATTAGAAGGACTAAAGTCCTCACTACGAACCGTTTTGATTGCGGTTAACTGACAGCACACAATATTACCAATTACCAATTACCAATTACCAATTACCAATTACCAATTACCAAATTCCCCATGTTTCAAGCTACTCGCCGCCGCCTCGCTATTTGGTATACTGCCGTTACTGCCGTTTTGTTACTTGTATTCGCGACTGGTTTCTATTTCTACGTCCGCAATACTTTGATCGATCGCATTGATGATACTCTAAATCATGTTGTGGAAGTAGTAGAACGCACACTTGTTATCGAACCGCTAATTTTGGGGACTGCTCAAACTAAGTCTCAAGTGAATATTCAAGCTAGTTTTCGAGACAGCAGCGATTCTGTAGAAGATGACCACATCGATTTAGAATGGTTCAGTCCTACGGGCGAGTTGCTGTGGTCTACTTTGTCGGAACCGCTGAATGTTCCGATTAATGCTAACCGCACCGGCGAAACAGTTTGGGTAATGAATAATAAGTTGCATTCTGAGCAAAACTATTCCCTCAGACAAGTCACGCAGCGAGTGGAAATCGGCCGCCAGGTTTTGGGATATTTGCGAGTCAGCCATCCTTGGTTTGAAGTGACAAAACCGATCCGCCAATTAATTTTTGATTTGATTTTGGGGACTGGTTTAACTTTAATTGGGGTGGCGGCTATTGGCTGGTTGCTGTCGGGATTGGCGATCGCACCGGTGCGGGAATCTTACGGCCGTCTCAAACAGTTTACCGCCGATGCCTCCCACGAACTCAGAAATCCGATCGCCACTATTCAACTTAACGTCCAAGTAGCTTTGGCGGAACCAGATATCGAACCGCAGCAACACCAACAGCTACAGGTAATCGAACGCCTGACGCGCCGTTTGGGGCGGTTGGTTGACGATTTGCTGTTTTTAGCCAGACAAGACAGCGGTATCCTGCAGCAGCAGTGGGTTGAGGTTCCCCTCGACGCTTTGTTGATAGAAGTAATTGAGGAACAACAGGCGATCGCCATTAGCCAAAATCTCTCTCTTTCCCTCGAAATTATCGATTCCCCCAAGCTTGAAGATAACTTTACAGTTTTGGGCGACTGGGATCAACTAGCGCGAGTATTTACCAATCTCGTCAGTAACGCAGTGCAGTACACAGCCTCTGGTGGCGAAATTGAAGTAGAATTGCAGGTTGCAGTCAAAAACAAAAGAAATTCGTCCGCGCTCAATTCTGTACTGCAAATCAAAGTAACAGACACCGGCACCGGCATTTCCCCGGAAGCGCTACCGCATTTGTTCGATCGATTTTACCGCGCCGATCCCGCCCGCACCCACAGCAGCGCCGCCGGTTCCGGTTTGGGATTAGCCATCACCAAAGCGATTGTCGAAAACCACCGCGGCCAAATCCGCATTGACAGCCAAGTCGATCGGGGAACCGCTGTCACCGTCACCATCCCCGCCCACAAATCAGCAGAAATCAGCCTCTAGCCGTAGTTGGGTGGGGGCGGGTTTATGAATATTTTGGATGTGAATCAAAGATGGTTGGTGAACCCGCCCCTACGGCATTGCCGAGGAAAGAAACCGGGTTTTTCACCAAAATACCTAATTACAACCCTCAATCTCCGTAAAAACCCGGTTTCTTCGTTATTGCTGCGTAACCCTCAAAGCCTGATTATTCATACATCGCACCCAAACACAACTATTAAAATTCATTTCCGGCATAGATTACCATGCTATTTGTTAGAAAACGTCGATCGAACTTGTGAGGAGTTACTTATGTTTCGCCACAATCTACCGTTCAAAAAAATTAGCCTGCTAGCAGCCACCTGCAGCGGTTTACTCGTGAGTCTCGCGACACTTTCCCAAGCAGGCGGCCCCCCGCCCCAACAAGGAAAACCCGTTTCCGAACCAGAACCCGCGACTGGAAAGCCTGTCAGCGAACCGATGCGCGGCATGAATCCTGACCAGAGCCCGATGCCCTCCGCGCCAGCAGACGCGCCTCCCCGCTTCCCAATGCCCGCCGCGCGAGTTACGCCTGCCGAAGGCATGGTAGTAATTAAACTCGTGAATACCACCAATGCTCTGATCAATTATCAAGTCCTAGGAGTTACCCAACCGCGCACTCTGGGCGAACAATCGGAAATTTTGCTTCAAAACATCAAAGTACCGATCACCCTCACATACCAGCGCCCAGACGGTGGATTGTTGTTGGTTCGCCCCCAAGCCACCGCAATGCCGGGAATGTTGCAAGTGAGTTTTGGCGCTACAACGGACTTGGGCACCGACACAAAATCGTTGGAAATTCAAGAAGACGGGAGAATATTTTTGAATTAGATTAAAAGGTTCGTAGTGAGGACTTCAGTCCTTCTTCTTCAATAAAAAAGGACTAAAGTCTTCACTACCAAAACAGGTTCGTAGTGAGGACTTCAGTCCTTCTTCGTCCATCAAGAAAAAACTAAAATTCTCACTAAAAAACAGGTTCGTAGTGAGGACTTCAGTCCTTCTTCATCCATCAAGAAAAAACTAAAATCCTCACGAAAAAACAGGTTCGTAGTGAGGACTTCAGTCCTTCTTATTCAATAAAAAAAGACTCAAATCCTCACGAAAAAAACCTACTAATCCGAAGAATCTTCCTGAGAAAAAGGCAAACCCTGATTAACTAAATCAATTTCCTCCTGTTCCCTTTCATTAATTTGACCAATGTAAGACTTAAGAATTTGTGCCAGACGGTTGTTGTAAAATCTGTGCAAACTGTAATTAGGCATCGCTGGAAAACCGCGCCGTTTTTTGTGCCGCCCGCCCGCACCCGGATCGAAGGTTTCGATACCCCGATCGATCGCCCATTCGATCGGTGTATAGTAACAAGCATCGAAGTGCAAACAGTCAATTTCCTGCAAACTGCCCCAATAACGCCCGTAAAGTCGATCGCCCTTATACAAACAAAAAGACATACCCACCGGCACTCTGTCATCTTCCTTATCGTAAGCGGCGACAAATAAAACTCGATCGCGATAATTGTAGTGCAACTGTTCAAAAAATCGCTTAGTCAGATACTTGCTACCCCACCAACCAAACTTATCGCAAGTATTCTCATAAAAAGCATACATTTGAGCAAACATCGGCTGTGGAATGTCATCACCAGTCAGCGTTTTCACCAACAAACCAGCCTTGTCAACAGCTTTGCGTTCGCGTTTGATATTGCGGCGCTGGTTAGCATTAAAAGCGCCTAAATAACCATCAAAATTTTGATAGCCTTGATTTTGCCAAATATAGCCGTGGTGCAGCCAAGTGCTGAAACCGTGGTTTTCCATACGCTGCCGCCATACTGGATCGACATACAGGAAATTGCAGCCAGAGATATTGTGGCGATCGCAAAAATGGTCGATCGCGCTTACCATCACTCCCGTTAACTCATCTTCATCTTCCCCTTCAGCAATCAAAAACCGATAGCCTTCAGCGGGAGTAAACGGCGTCATTCCCATCAACTTAGGATAGTATTGTACACCCAAACGCTGAGCTAAATCAGCCCACTGATTGTCAAACACAAATTCGCCGTAACTGTGGCTTTTGACATAAAGCGGCGCGCAAGCAATCAACTGTTTGTCGCGCCACACAGTCAAGTGATGCGGCAGCCAACCGGTTTTACCTGACGCGCTACCGGAGATTTCGAGATTGTTCAGCCAATCCCATTCTAGAAATGGAGTTTTTAGCGGCATAGCCAAGGCATCCCACGAGGCTTGGGGGATGTCGCCTATTTTGCTAATCCAGGCTACAGAATATTGTTGAGCTTTTGGCTGTTCCAGCATAGAGAGATTTCTGTGTAGAGCGATCGAACTTCATTTAAGTTAATACACTTCGAGTAAAACGAGACAAACTTTGGAGACTTTGACGGGGAGAGATACGAGTTATGGGGTGGATTACAAGGAGGTGAAATAGAGATTAAGAGGATTTTACCGCAGAGGGCGCAGAGAGCACAGAGAGGGAAGGGATGAGAGGATTTGTTAGGAGAGGATGAGGCGGCGGAATAAATTCATTAAGATTCTCTTCCAACTCTCTTATCTCTGCGCCCTCTGCGCCCTCTGCGGTTCAAAACTCTTCTCTTCCCTCACCTGTGGCACAATTTAATACAATTATTCGATCGCCGGGAATCGCGATTCGTCAGAAACCGGGTTTTTGGCAACATCTTTGATCGCAGCCACCAAATTCAGGAAAAAACCCGGTTTCTTGGGCCTTGATGTTATACGTGCGGTGCTCGATCAACCTTATAATGCAAAAACACCTCTTGTCCCACCTGTTTAACCGCCAAAAGTTCCAATTTCAAAGCCAAATCCGCCAAAAAACCCTTTCCCTCAACAGCAGTCGGTGCATCCGCCCCGCCCAAAATTAACGGGCACACCGTCAACCAAAGTTCGTCTACCAAGCCCGCAGCCAGCACAGACGCAACCAATTTTCCCCCGCCCAGAATCGCCAACCGTTTGATACCCAAGCTTGCTAGCTGTTGAAACCCATCAATCCAATCAATCTCTCCACCTGCGGTTTTAGCATAGATAGTGCGATCGAACATCGAAGGAAGAAGGAAGAAGGAAGAAGGAAGAAGGAAGAAGGAAGAAGGAAGAGGCGAATTACTTGGAATTTCCATTGCAAATCCTCCCTCTCCCCCAATCTCCCCCTCTCCCCCAATCTCCCCCAATCTCCCCCTCTCCCCCTCTCCCCCTCTCCCAATCTCCCCCTCTCCCCCTCTCCCAATCTCCCCCTCTCCCCCTCCCCCAATCTCCCCCTCTCCCCCTCTCCCCCTCTCCCCATCTTCCCCTTCCGCAGTCAGCAGCCATCGCGGCACCGGTTGCTGGAAAAAGCGCAAATTCGGGTCAAATTCGGACGATCGCGAACATACGATTTGCGCCGGTTGTGGGGGCTTCCCGTGCAGTTCTCTCTGTTTGAGCAATTCCGGCGAAATCACTCTCATCGCCGTTCCATAGGCCTGTAAAGTGCCGTTGCCGAACAAAACCGCGTCACTGGCGGCGACTTGTTGTTCGAGGTGGGCTTTGTCGTTGGCAGAACCGAATCTCGCGGGCGATCGCGCTGCATCTGCAATTTTACCGTCAGCACTAATCGCCAGTATTACTGTAGTGTAAGGTCGATCGATTGTATCTATCATTAATTTATCAAACTTTCCACGGGTGGTCAAAAACCGAGTTTGATGGACGAAAATCCTTCGCAGGCAGCCCGCAGTAAAGGTACAAAACCCAGTTGATTTGGGCTGAGGCGTCCAGAACTGTTGATCAAACTTTCGCACCACATCATAACTGCAAAATAGGAAACCGCACCGTTTGCTATTAATGGGTTACAAATTATATTTGTCTTGTAATTTACGCCTTTAACGCGCGTACTTTTTCGCTCTAACTGTTGCCAGCAGACTGCTCGCTAATCCTAAAATATATAACTCGTTAAATTCTGCTTCAAAATTTGATCTTGTTTTCAGCAGGAGACTCGATCGATCGCCCGCTGACATTAAAAATTCTATCTAGTTTAAAAAATCTAAAAACTTTCCTCGAATCATGTTCCCTCTTCCATAGAGGCTGATAACTGGGAGCATCTCCGGCTTTGCAGCAGCAAGAAGTATTTTTTTTTCAGAGCACCTAAGCGAGCACGCGAGTTGTACAATAGGCGATCTCGCTGATAGTGCTAGCACTATCAATGCAAAACACAGATGCTCTCCCGCGAGTCGCTTGCCGACAGCGAGGGAACGTAACACCACTCTGGCAGCATCCCGTCAAACTGTCAAGAATCACCGGCCTCAAAGTCCGGCGAGCAGTCAATAACTCAAGAATGCTTCGCAGGAATGACGGAGAAGTGTCAAAATTAAGATAGGTATGCCAGAAACAGGGGAAAAGAAATCTAGCCTGTAATGGCCCCAAAGGCAACATTGATTCCTCGCTTGTCACGCTTGCAGGTGGTCGCCGACGGTTCGTCGCATTTAATCTCAACAGTAATTGTCAGGAACTCAGGTCTAAAGACACTGAGCTTGGTCGCGAGAAATCTCTCGCAAGCTATTCTGACCAGCCTAAGTCTTAACTGACTACGTTTTTTGAGTCACGACACCCTGGGATGCGAAGCTAGTTCCTTGCTCTGTCATCTGCAATTAAACAGTTTTAAAGTCACTGAAACAGTGTTGCAGGTCTAAAAAGCTCTTAAAACCTTGGCGAAGCTAACGTTACCCCGCAAGGGAGGCCCAACAAAGGCAACCATTATGCGTACAGGATTGTGAAACTTGAAATGGTAATTGTCCCATTGAAAGTACATTACAAAAGTACACAAGAGTCAAACAATCCCAAGGCGGTAATGGAAAGATTCACGGTGGTTAAAACCACCCGCGTTGTTTCCCTCTCTTGGCTCAAGCCACTGAGTTTCCCACTTACCGAGCTTTTTTATGAAAGATCTCACTCTTTATCGAAATATCGGCATCTTCGCCCACGTAGATGCTGGCAAGACCACTACAACTGAAAGAATCCTGAAACTGACAGGCAAAATCCACAAAATAGGTGAAGTTCACGAAGGCGCGGCGACGACTGACTTCATGGAACAGGAGCAAGAGCGCGGTATTACGATTCAATCCGCTGCTACCACTTGCTTCTGGAACGAGCATCAGCTCAACATCATCGATACCCCCGGACACGTCGATTTTACGATCGAGGTTTACCGTTCCCTGAAGGTACTCGATGGTGGCATCGGTGTATTCTGCGGTTCCGGTGGAGTTGAACCGCAATCGGAAACAAACTGGCGCTACGCTAACGATTCCAAAGTCGCTCGCATCGTCTACATCAACAAGCTCGATCGCACGGGTGCAGATTTTTACCGAGTTGTCAAGCAAGTTGATAAAGTCCTGGCAGCTAAACCGATGGTAATGGTTTTGCCGATCGGCATTGAAGAAAAGTTTTGCGGCGCAGTCGATTTGCTGACCCGCAAAGCCTGGATCTGGGATGATTCTGGCGATCCGCTGAACTACGAAATTACCGATGTTCCAGCCGATATGGTGGATGATGTCGAGAAATACCGCGAACAGTTGATCGAACTTGCCGTCGAGCAGGACGATCACCTGATGGAACAGTACCTCGAAGGAAACGAGCCGAGCATCGAAGACCTCAAGCGGTGCATCCGCAAGGGTACTCGCGACATGGCATTTTTCCCGACTTACTGTGGCTCGTCGTTTAAGAATAAGTGCGTGCAGTTGGTACTCAATGCAGTCGTTGACTACCTGCCGAATCCAATGGAAGTATTGCCACAGCCAGAGGTTGATCTCGATGGTGAGGAAACAGGCAATTTCGCGATCGTCGATCCAGAAGGCCCATTGCGCGCCCTGGCATTTAAGATTATGGACGATCGCTTCGGCGCTTTAACCTTCACGCGCTTGTACTCCGGTACGCTATCTAAAGGCGATACCGTACTCAACACCGCCACAGGCAAGACCGAGCGCATCAGCCGTTTGGTAGAAATGCACGCCAATTCTCGCGAAGAAATTGAATCGGCTCAAGCAGGCGACATCATAGCAATCGTCGGCATGAAGAACGTCCGCACCGGACACACCATCTGCGACCCCAAAAATCCCGCAACCCTAGAGCCAATGGTTTTCCCAGAACCAGTCATCTCCATTTCGGTAAGACCGAAAGTCAAGGGAGGCGAAGAAAAAATGGGAGCCGCGCTGACCAAGATGGTACAAGAAGACCCATCTTTCCACATGGTGACAGACGAAGAAAGTGGCGAAATCATCCTCAAGGGCATGGGCGAACTGCACCTCGACATCAAAGTGGACATTCTGAGACGCACCCACGGTGTCGAGGTAGAAGTTGGCGAACCACAAGTAGCCTACCGCGAGTCGATCACCAAGCGCCTCGAAGACAACTACGTCCACAAGAAACAATCCGGTGGTTCAGGTCAATTTGCGAAAATCGGCTATATCGTCGAGCCCGGTGAAGTGGGCAGCGGTTTCGTGTTCGAGTCAAAAGTAACTGGTGGCAGTGTACCGAGAGAGTATTGGCAAGCCGTGCAAAAAGGCTTTGAAAGCTGTATCGATGTGGGAGTCTTGGCTGGCTTCCCCTGCTTGGATTTGAAATTCACCCTGGTTGATGGAGGTTTCCACCCGGTTGACTCTTCAGCAATGGCTTTTGAAATTGCTGCTAAAGCCGCCTACCGCCAATCGGTTCCCAAAGCTGGGCCTCAGTTGCTGGAACCGATCATGAATGTCGATGTCTTCACCCCAGACGATCACATGGGCGATGTCATCGGCGACCTCAACCGCCGCCGGGGGATGATGAAATCTCAGGAAACCGGACAAACAGGAGCGCGGATTAAGGCCGACGTGCCCTTGAGCGAAATGTTTGGTTATATTGGCGATTTG
>JBBSNU010000106.1:0-10748 GCA_038260455.1 Chroococcales cyanobacterium
GAGAAATTGCGGAGAGTTTGAATGATTTCTACAATGCGATCGCATCCTGTGTGCATCGAATTGAGCAATTTTGGCAGGTCTTCTGCGAGAAATTCTATGTCTATATCCTCGGCTTGTTTCTGAATTTTGGCTGGGGGATTTGGGTACTCTTCTCGATACACTTGCACGATGTCTAACAAGTCGAGAACGTAATCGCGGACGTGGCAGAGGTTGCCGGCGACAAAGCCCACTGGGTTGTTAATTTCGTGGGCAATTCCTGCTAGGACTTGTCCGAGGGAAGACATTTTTTCGGTTTGGACTAACTGCATTTGAGTTTGCTGCAAATTGTGCAAAGCTGTTTGCAATTCTTGGGATTTTTGCCGATCGCGCTTTGCGGAGGCGGCCCGTTCTTCCTCAACTCCGATCGCCCCAGCAATAATTCCGATCAGCTTGCAGTCGGCTTTTGTGGGCGCGATCGGTTCGGTGTAGACAACGCACACCGAACCCACGTAATCGTCGCCCCGCCGCACTGCTTGCCCCAGATAGCTTTTGAGTCCGTAGCGGATGACAGCGGGATCGATTTGGCCGTAGATCGTGTTCTGCAAGTCAGGAATTGCCACAGCCATATCGCTGGCTTTTTGGCATACGTCGGTGCAGACGTGGCCATCGGCGCGATCGACCTCCGGGTAGTCAGGCGGCGTTTGCCAAGTTGCGATCGCGCGCAGCAGCCCGCCACCGACGTGGCTGTAGACGGCGCAGCTTCCGCCCAAAAGCTCGCCGGCTAAGGTTGTCAGGCGTTGGATATTGTCAGCAGCATCGGTGGTGAATCCCAAAAAACACTCGTTGATTTTGCTGAGGCGGTATTCTGCTTGCCTGCGCGCCGTCATGTCGCGGGAGTTGAGCACAATTCCCCTCACAGCGGGGTCTGCTAGCAGGTTAATGCCGACTCCTTCGAGAAAACACCAAGAACCGTCAGCGCGCCGGAACCGACCTTCTACGGCGATGGGATCGCCGGGATTTGCGATCAATTGTTGGAGATAGGAAATCACCGAGGGAAGGTCGTCAGGGTGAATGAAATCGAGAACCATTCGACCAATCAGTTCCTCTGGTTCGTAGTCCAAAACTGTTTCTACAGAAGGGCTTTCGTAAACAATGCGGCCGCCCTCGTCGAGAATAGTAATGATGTCGGAACTGTTGAGAATCAACGATCGCCACTTAGCCTCATTTTGCAATAAAGCTGACTCGGCTTGTTTGCGATCGGTAATATCCTCCACCATTTTCAGAATAAACTGCGGCATTCCCTGGCTGTTGTCGATGACAGAGGCGGTGAGGCGTCCCCACCTGATGCTGCCGTCAGGGCGGAGATAGCGCTTCTCGATTTGGTAAGCTTGGCGATCGCCCTGGGCCAACTGCCGGCGCAACTGGCGCGAAGCTTGTGCGTCTTCCGGGTGCGCGCAGTAGTCGATATCCACCCCCCGGAGTTCGGCTTCCGATCGCCCCAGCATAGCTTGAAATGCCGGATTAGTGGCGATCGCCATACCTTCGAGAGTAGCGACTGCCATGCCGATCGCACCGCGTTCAAAAATTGCCCGAAACCGCTGTTCGCTTTCGCGCAAAGCTGCTTCAGCTTCCACTTGCTGGGTGATGTCCCGCCCCGCCACTGCCATACCTTTGCGGGAACCGTCGGGGTTGAACAGCGGCACTTTCCGCACTTCAAACAAATTGGTACCGCCTGTGGGTAAGGGGACAATTTGGCTGCTGGAGGTAAGAGTGCCTGCTTCCCAGGTAGTTTCCTCGGTTTGCTGCCAACTTAACAGGATTTCTCTGACTCTGGGATCGGCTGCTGCTGCGAGTTCGGCAGTCGTTTTGCCTTGGTAATCTGCGGTTTCCCAGCCCAAAAGTTTGAGGGCGCAGTCGTTAGCAATCAGCCAGCGCCCCTCGCTGTCTGTGAGGTTGATGGCATCGGGCACGGCATCGATCGCGGTTTTTAGCCAGTATTCTCGATCGCGCAGGGCTGCTTCGGCTGCTTTGCGATCGGCGATTTCGGCGACAGTTCCTTCGTAGTAAAGGAGTTCGCCTGCTTTGCTGCGGACTTCGCGCACGTTTTCCGAGATCCAGGTAGTGCTGCCATCAGCGCGGCCGACGCAGGACTCAAACTCTTTCAGGGACGAGGTGCGGTTGATTTCGGCGATGAATTCAGCGCGGCGGGCGCGATCGGCGTAAAGGTTTTTTGCCGAACATTTTGCGATCAGTTCTGACGGAGAATCGTAGCCGTACATTCGGGCGAGTGCGGGGTTGGCGCTGAGGTAGCGCCCGTCTGGGGCGGTTTGAAATATGCCTTCGGTGGCGTTTTCAAAGATGCTGCGGTATTTTGCCTCGGCTTGTTTGAGGGCTTCTTCTGCTTGCTTGCGATCGCTTATATCAGCTTGGACGCCGATGAAGTGGGTGACGGTGCCGCTGCTGTCGCGCACCGGCGAAATGGTGAGTTCGTTCCAGAAAGGGGTGCCGTCTTTGCGGTAGTTTTTCAGAACTACTTTGCAGTCGTGTTGTTCTTTCAGGGCCGTGCGGATTTGAGTGACGGCTGCGCGATCGGTATCCGGGCCTTGCAGGAAGCGGCAGTTGTGCCCGATGATTTCGCTGCGATCGTAGCCTGTAATCTGCTCGAAAGCCGGGTTGCAGTAGACTATAGGTTTGTCGGGCTGTCGGGCGTCCGCGATCGCGATGCCGTTGCTAGTAGCTGCCAGGGCGCGATCGTACAGCCTCCATACTTCTTCTATTAAATTCGGTGGATTCCCACCAGTGCGAGTCGGCGATAGCGTTTCAGAAGGAATACTTATATTATCGATCTGCATGAGTTTTTTATAGATTGAGTTTCTTGTCGGTTCCGACTGACTGCACCCCAAAGTTTAACAGAATTGCCCTGTTTTCTGCTGCCACAAGTGAGAAGGCGATTATGCATAATTTGGGCCGTCAATCATACCTAGAAAAAATCTAGTCTCCCTCGTTTTTTTTTCTTCTGCCTTGAGCCTTCTGCTTTGTGCCTTCAAACGACTCCTACCTGCTAATTTATAATAGTTGTTGCTAGGATATCTCTATCTCTGGTATGGTTTACTTGGCAGGCTTCGCGCGGCTTACCGGTTCGCGCCGAGAATTGTTTATAATAAAAAAAAACTCCGACTCTCTTGAAATATTTTTAATTCAGGACTTGCGCTCTTAAACCGAGTTTCTCTAAAAATTTTTGATTGTTCAGCTAAAAAACTAAGTTGAAACCCGGTTTCTGGCCTCGCCTGGTAAGTTTTGTAATTATTGTTAGTTAAATGATTCAACTTCTGCTGAAACAAACCGACTCAAGATTGATTTTGAATTATTGCAGCAAGTTCCGAAATATTGTCGATCGCAAAAGTCGGTTCTAAAGCGAGACACTCAGCGCGATCGCCATATCCGTAAGCCGCCCAACAAACATCTATCCCAGCATTTTTCGCAAACAACAAATCAACCGCCGTATCGCCAACCATTAAAACTTGACTGTTATCCAAATCCGGGAACAGCGGTTTAACAATCCAGTGAAAAACACTCGGATTAGGTTTTTGAATAATTTGTCCGTCATCACCTACAATTAAATCAAAAAAACTGTAAATTCTCAACTTTTCGAGAAACAAATTAACAAAACTAACGTGCTTGTTGCTAAAAACACCCAGACTCAATCCCGACTTGCTCGCCAACTGCAAAACTTGCTTGGTGCCCGGAAATAAATCTAGCTGCTTTTCACCTTCAGTCCGATAAAAAGAGCGGTAAGTTTCCACCCATTGGGGAATAGCGCTTTCCTCGATCGCCGGATGCAGGATTTTGAAACTATTTGATAAATTGATCCCGATCGTCCCTTGAATTGTCTCAGCAGCAGGCGGATCAATATTGAAATTTTCAAAAGTTTTGGTAAAGCAATATACAATAGCTTTGTGAGTAATTGCCAAGGTGCCGTCGAAATCGAAAATAATTAACTTATACTGACTCATCTTCCTCAAAAAATCCTAGATAGCAACACAAGGCTTACAATGATACAATAGCATTATCCATATCTAATCCACCAATTAAGTAGGTCATTGCGAAAAAACAATAGTATTTTGTAGGGGCGGGTTTAGCTAAAAATCTATGATACCAGCCAGTTTTTGAAGGCAAAACCCGCCCTCCCCATCTGTTTATTTGTACCCACCTACTTATATAGCAACCGCGATATCGGTTATGACATAAATAACCTCATAAATAGAGCCGATACCCGTCAAAGCATAAATGGTTGGATTCCCGTACTGTGCAACTATCAACTGTCCACTGTCAACTGTCCACTGCTATAAGTATAATCTTTCAACATTCAAGAGGTCAAGATGAATGTCACCGAAAAACCAGAATTTCTAGCAACAGACTTTCCAGACCACACTCAATTACCAGACTCCGACGGTACTTTTGTGAAAAACTTTCAAGAACACCCTCAAAGCATCCTCTTAACAACATCAATCCGACCGATTTTAGACCAAGTTCATCCCGATGGACAATACTGCATCGGTCAAGATTCCGGTATTTACTGGCGAGTAGCCCAACCCCCGGAACCACTAGAAAGAGGTGCCGAAGCACCTGATTGGTTTTATGTGCCCGACGTGCCGCCAACTCTAGACGGAAACCTGCGCCGTTCCTATGTAATGTGGCGGGAATTAATGCCGCCTCTGATTGTACTAGAATTTGTCTCGGGCGATGGTAGTGAAGAAAGAGATAGGACTCCTCGCAAAGGCAAATTCTGGATTTACGAGCGGATAATTCGCCCTGCTTTTTACGGCATTTATGAAGTCAAAAAAGCGCAAGTAGAAGTTTATCATTTAATCGAAGACCGCTTCGAGCTAGCGGCAAAAAATAATCGCGGACATTACCCGATCGCCCAAATAGGAGTAGAATTAGGTATTTGGCAAGGAGTTTATCAGGGCGTAGAACTGCCTTGGCTGCGCTGGTGGGAGGCATCCGGGAATTTGCTGCCGGCGGCGGAGGAACGAGCAGAACAAGCCGAATTAGCCGCAGAACAAGAACGACAAAGGCGGATAGAAGCTGAGTTGCGAATTCAAGCTTTGGAAGCGCGTTTGCGAGAGTTAGAAGGCGAATGATACTGTGACGAGAAACCGGGTTTTTCCGCCAAGATATTTGCAAAAAATCCTGAATTTCGCCAAAACGCCGGTTTCTGTGGATTTATATCGATTACCATAACAAACACGGTTCGTAGTGCGGACTTCAGTCCGCAATAGGGAACGGACTCAAGTCCGCACTACGAACCAATCCGCACTACGAACCAATCCACCGGACAGGATATTACACACCGGTGGCGAGAAACCGGGTTTTTGGGTCAAGATATTCGATTCAAACCCTCAATTTTGCAAAAAACCCGGTTTCTTTATTGGCAGTGCATAGGTAAACATAGGCTATAATCCAGAATTTGCGTATATTAATTGGTTAAGAGTAAAGTATTGCGTCACTTTTGTGTAAAGTCCTATGGCACTAATTGTTCAGAAATATGGCGGAACATCGGTTGGTACAGTCGATCGCATTTTGGAAGTAGCGCGACGAGTTGTCAAAACAGTACAGCTTGGAAACTCGTTAGTTGTCGTACTTTCGGCGATGGGCAAAACTACCGACGGTTTAGTGAAACTGGCTAAGGAAATTTCCGCAAATCCCAGCAAGCGGGAAATGGATATGTTGCTCTCCACTGGGGAACAAGTCTCGATCGCACTTTTGAGCATGGCATTGCAAGAAATGGGACAGCCCGCAATTTCCCTCACCGGAGCCCAAGTCGGGATCGTCACCGAAGCAGCCCACACCCGCGCCCGGATTTTGCGAATCGATCCGGCGCGGCTTGAAAGCCAGTTAAAGAGCGGTAAAGTCGTAGTCGTTGCAGGTTTCCAAGGCATCGCCGACGCGACAGAATTGGAAATTACTACTTTGGGGAGAGGCGGTTCCGACACGACAGCAGTAGCCCTCGCCGCAGCGTTGCGCGCCGACAGATGCGAAATTTATACCGACGTGCCCGGAATTTTGACTACAGATCCGCGCTTGGTTGCTGACGCGCAATTGATGGACGAAATCACCTGCGACGAAATGCTGGAATTGGCGAGTTTGGGTGCAAAAGTCCTGCACCCGCGGGCGGTAGAAATTGCTAAGAATTACGGCGTGCCGCTGGTGGTGCTTTCTAGCTGGAGTGACGCCCCCGGTACGCGGGTAGTGTCGCCCCCCCCACCGCCCCGGCCTTTGGAGGGCTTGGAGCTCGCGAAAGCGGTGGATGCGGTGGAGTTTGATTTGGATCAGGCGGGGGTGTCGCTGTTGCGTTTGCCCGATCGCCCGGGAGTAGCTGCGCGGTTGTTTGGGGCGATCGCGCAGCAAAACCTCGATGTAGACTTAATTATTCAGTCAATTCACGAGGGAAATACTAACGATATCGCCTTTACGGTGAGGCGAAATTCGCTTAATCAAGCTGTGGCGGTTGCAGATGCGATCGTGCCCTCCCTCGGCAAGAATTCGCGCCCAGAATTGGGGGAACCGGAAGTGAGGGCAGAAGAAAGACCCATAGCTAAAGTTAGCATTGCGGGTGCAGGAATGATCGGCCGTCCGAGGGTAGCGGCCCAGATGTTTAATACTTTGGCGGATGCGGGGATTAACATTCAGATGATTTCGACTTCGGAGGTGAAGGTTAGTTGTACGATCGATGCTGCGGAGTGCGATCGGGCAGTTGCCGAACTCTGCAAAGCATTTGATGTCGCCAACTCCCCTGTCGGGCTGCATTCAGCGTCGCAAAAACCGCCAGCAGTGCGCGCCGTGGCGTTGGATCTCAATCAAGCGCGTCTGGCAATTCGCCAATTGCCCGATCGACCTGGAGTAGCAGCAAAAATGTTCGGACTTTTAGCCGAAGAAAATATCAGCGTAGACACGATCATTCAATCACAGCGGTGTCACAATATCGACGGCATATTAACGCGCGACATTGCATTTACCGTAGCACAAATTGACGCAGAAGCAGCTAAAACAGTCCTAGAAAAATCAGCAGTTGAATTCGGCTGGGGCGAAGTAGCAGTCGATACAGAAATCGCCAAAGTTAGCGTTGTCGGTTCCGGGATGGTAGCGCATCCGGGAGTGGCGGCTAAGATGTTTGAAGCGCTGTCTCAGCACAAAATCAACATTCAAATGATTGCGACTTCTGAAATTAAGATTAGCTGCGTTGTGGATGAAGCACAAGGTGTCATAGCTTTGAAGGCAATTCACGCCGCGTTTGAGCTTTCGGGAAGTGAAAGAATCCAAGTTCCAGCTTAATCAAATATAGAGGACACGGCAGTGCCGTTTCCTTGCGAATATAGAGGAAACGGCAGTGCCGTTTCCCTACAAAAATCTAGAAATACTGACTTCAGTCAACTTCATCGTCAGATTTTGATAAGATTACAGCCATTGCTCGATCGATGATTTCGTCTTGATTGACCAACTGTGACAATTCTCTTGGTTCATAACGCCCTTCTTCCACTTCGAGGGAAGCTTTGTTAATAGCTTGTCGATAAGCGGTTTCTACAACTATGCGTAACTCTTCTAGGGGCAGGTAAAACCCCGCGCCTCGCGGCCGCTCATTTTCCTCCTGAATTTCTAGAACCGAGTTCCGAATTGAGACATCCCAGGAGCGAGTTGTGCGATTTTCCGCTTGCTGTTTAATCAGATGCAGCAGTAGAATTACTGCATAGCTGCGAATAGTTTTAATAATGTCTTTTCTGCTCATTTCTTCGAGTTCTTTAACTATAGCTAATGACCCCGGTATATCGCCTTTTAGCAGTAAGGTTTTTAATATGAGTAATTCTTCCATGACGAGTATCTCTATCTTGGGTAATTTATATTATAGCTTCAAAAGTCAGATTTTTAAATTATTCTATAATGAATTAAGCATTGGGGACAGGGAAATAAAATCATAAAAAAAGTAGTTTAATTCCGAACAGGATTAGATCGGAGAGCAGCGCGATCGCCTCTTGACAAAAAAAATGAATCAATTATAATATCTAATAGCCATTTATACAAAAAAATTACCAAATGCTAGAAATTCAAAAAAGTTATGTAGTCAACGAAAATCAGCAGCCGATCGCTGTTCAAATCCCCCTTGAACAATTTGACAAAATTGAGGAAATTTTGGAAAACTATGGCCTGTATAAACTCATAGAAGAAACGGAAGATGATGAGCGATTGTCAAAAGAACAAGCACTTAAATAGTCTTTTATTTCTGAGTCCCTGTAGGCTATGATGAGAGTTTGCATAGAAAGAGTTTCAACCGCCGATTAATATTTCTCTCGCAATCGCTTCCACCACCGGCACGCAAACAGAATTCCCAATTTGCTTGTAACTTTCCCCAACCCTGGGATGAACTTTAAAATCTTCAGGAAAACCCATCAGTCGATAACACTCCTTCAGCGTCAGTTTCCTCACTGTGTGGGTTTCTGGAAAATAGATAAAAAACCTGCCAGATGTTTCTTGCGAAG
This sequence comes from Chroococcales cyanobacterium, assembly GCA_038260455.1. Classification (GTDB taxonomy): domain Bacteria; phylum Cyanobacteriota; class Cyanobacteriia; order Cyanobacteriales; family Microcoleaceae; genus Microcoleus. Next base: position 8,514 of record JBBSNU010000106.1, read on the forward strand.
GAATTGTCGGATGCACCCCATCTACCGAATAAATGCGATTAGGCTGTCTGTGAACCCTTGATAAATGTTCTGTATTTGGCCTTACGCCAGTTTTCCAAGTACCTTTATTTCTGTAACCTACAAATAACAGCCCGGAAACTTGCTTTTTTGGACGATCGATTAAAGTATATTTAGAACTGTCCAAGATTTCAAAATCACCTTTTTTATCTAGAAAATCCCTGAGTTGCGGCGGAAACTTAGTGGGAAGTCTAGAAAAATTGAAGGCTTTCCCGTGAGTTCCAATAATGAATATTCTTTCACGATGTTGGGGAACTCCAAAATCTTTAGCATTTAATATTTGGTAGTTCACGTTATATCCCAAACTCTCAAGACTGGCAATAATTACGTTTAAAGTATTTCCCTTGTCGTGATGGATTAAATGCTTGACATTTTCGAGCACGATAAATTGAGGCTGCTTGATTTTGATAATTTTACAAATCTCGAAAAATAGCGTTCCTCTCGTATCTTCAAAACCAAGTTTTTTACCGCAAATGCTAAAAGGTTGACAAGGAAATCCGGCGACTAGAACATCAAACTCATCCAAATTAGCAGGATTGATTTCTTTGATATCTCCTGCAGGATTTTCGTGAAAGTTATTGCTGTAAACTTCCCGGCAGTTTGTGTCTATTTCACAGGAAAAAACGCATTCAAATCCTGCCCTTTCAAAGCCTTGTCTGAAACCTCCTATTCCGGCAAATAAATCTATAAATTTCATTTATAATTTAATGCAAAATGTTACTCAGCCAATAATAACATATTTTATTTCTCTCTCTTCTTTCACTCTGCGTTCTCTGCGCTCTCTGCGGTTAATAATACTCATTTAAACAACAACCCCGCGCCGGACAGGGCATTGCCGTGTCTACAGATATCGCCTAGAATATCGATCGCCCAAAAAATCCCAAACTTGCCCCGCAGCCCATTAAACTAGAAATAGCCAAACAAACAACAGCTATTATTTGCTGCATTTCCCCAACCATGAGTCAAACCTTGGAAAACCTCACCGCCATCGATGACAAGCTATCCAAACGCCACATCGACCTCGATCCGGGCGGCTACTTCATCATCTACATCGATCGCGAAACCAGCCTAATTTGCGCCAAACACTTCACCAATATCATCGACGATCGCGGCCTGGCTGTCGATCCCGAAACCGGCAAACCGATCCCCGCCCGCGGCAAGGTAGAACGCACCCATTGCACACTTTTTAGCGGCAGAACCGCCAAAGAACTTTGCGTCAAAATCCTAGAAGAAACCCGCCCCAGCCCGGTGACGATGTTCGATCACGCGGCTTATCTGGGACGGGAATTTGTGCGGGCAGAACTTGCATTGTTGAGCGATCGAGAATACGTTCAAGATTAGTCCAGCCCCGCCCGAATTTCTGGAGAAAAAGGCAACTCATTGCATCTGAAAGTAGGTGTGTACAAATAAACATTAGATGGGGAGAGGGCGGGTTTTGCCTTCATAAACTGGCTTGTATCTCGTGATTATTAGGGAGAGGGAGAGGGCGGGTTTTGCCTTTATAAACTGGCTTGTATCTCGTGATTATTAGCTAAACCCGCCCCTACAAGATACTATTGTTTTTTCGCAATGACCTACTTACGAAAAACCTTGGTACCAGAAATAAGTTACCATTGGAATCACTGTCGCCAACACCAACAGCACAACCACAACAACTGTGGCATTACCTTGTTCTGTTTCTTCAGCTTTTTTAAAGGTGCCTTCAACTTGAATGTTGTCAACAACTTTAGGCGCGCCCGGATCTGGTTCACCAGACAAAACAGTAGCAATGCGCGAACTGGCCTCAGTCAAAGCCTCGTTGTATTTGTTAGCTTCCCGCAGGGGAACCTGCAGGGTTTCCCCAGCTACACTCTGGGCAATTTCATCGGGTAGCAGGGATTTCACCCCTTCGCCGGTGCGAATTGCCGCGCTGTTGGTAACAGTGTCGAGAACGAGTAAAATTTGATTGGCCCCGTCTTCTTTTGTGGGAAACCACTGTTCAAATAGTTGATCGCTAAAAGTGGCAACTGTTTCGCCGTAGTCTAAGCGGTGGATGGTGACAAACCTGACTTCTTTGCCAGTTTGCTTTTCCACGTTGTCGAGTTCGCTGGTGATACTGCTTTCGCTGCTGCGGCTTAGTACCTCGCCTTTGTCGAACACCCAAGTTCGATCGCCCGCCGACAACAGGGGAAACTCGTA
>JBBSNU010000107.1:0-10746 GCA_038260455.1 Chroococcales cyanobacterium
CTGTTAGTGAGAAAACTGCTTTACCTACTGCTGGAAGTGTAAAAGCGATCGCCTCTATATTGCAAGGCGGTGATTTTTATAATGAGGAACAGCGTCAAATTACCCTAGCCAAGGATAGCGACTATGATGATGAAGTATTCGTTGAAGTCGGTAGCATCAAAGCCTTTGCTTGGATAATGATAGCGCAAGGGAGCAAGTTCGCGGAACGATCGGGCAAAAAGCTAGTTTTGACGAAAGCGGGACAGAAAGTTTTACAAGAATCACCCGCCAAAGGTTTACAGACAGCATGGAAGCGCTGGTTAAAGACCAAAATATTTGATGAATTTCGCCGAATTGATGCGATTAAAGGACAAACTGGCCGGGGCGCAAATGGCATGACGGATGTGGCGTGGCGCAGAGATGCGATCGCCTCTGTGCTCGCAGAATGTCCTGTGGGTAAGTGGATTCTATTTTATGATTTTAGTAAATATCTAGTCGCAACTGGCCATAGATTTGAGGTGACGGAGGAACCCTACTGTTTATATATTGGTGAAGCTGGGTATGGAAACTTATCAGAATTGGGTGGCTATAGTTGGTCGATTCTGGAAGAACGATATATGCGCTGTTTTTTGTTTGAGTATGCTGCTACTCTGGGAATCATTGATGTTGCATATGTCGATCCTGCGCTCATACCAAGCGATTATGACGATCTTTGGGGAACGGACAATCTGGAATTCCTGAGTCGTTATGATGGCTTAGTATATTTTCGCTTGACGACTTTGGGGGCTTACTGTTTGGAGTTGACGGATAAGTATACTCCGCCAGTAATTGAGGTTCGTCAAACGCTACGGGTATTGCCGAATTTAGAAATTATTGCGGCGGGAGATGGTGTCGAGACATCTGATGCGATCGTCTTGGATGTCTATACTAAAAAGGTGTCGGATGTTGTGTGGCGTCTGGATCGCCCAAAAATCTTTGCAGCTATTGAAAACGGATATCTATTAGCAGAGTTTACAGAGTTTTTGGACGCCAGGAGTATTGAACCGCTACCGCAAACTGTGCAGCAATTTCTGACGGATGTTACAGAGCGATCGAATAGCGTGCAAGATATAGGTAGTGTCAGGTTGATCGAATGTACTACCGCCCATTTAGCATTGTTGATTGCGAATGATTCCCGTACTAAAAAGTTCTGTCAGTTGGCGGGCGATCGCACTTTAGCGGTTCCATTGGGCCAGGAAACTAAATTTCGCACCGCCCTGCGGCAAATGGGTTATGTTTTACCCCAGAGTGATAAATAATAAGCTGTTGTGGCCTTTGAATTGGATGTTTGGGGCGGGAGTATCTCATTTTTCCATTTATAGTGCTGTCCCCGCTCGCGAGTATTATACACCTCGCGAGCGGGGACGCTCGCACTCAAAGAAAAAATATTTTTTTACAAAAATGAGATGCTCCCCTTGGGGCGGACAAGATGCCCACTCCACAAGAATTTTAAGAGATAGTATTTGTAGGGTGCGTCATATTCTTTCCGGTTACATCGGAATTATACAGTGCGAGCGTCCCCGCTCGCGAGTCGCGATCGCGAGGGGGGACGCTCGCACTAGGAAAATTATTATTCCGATGCAAATGGAAAGGATATCGCTGACGATAAATCCTCAAAAAAGATCGACAATCTCGATCGCGACGCACCTTTGACATAGACTGGATCAAATAAACCAAACATTTCTCTTCCTTCTTCCTTTTTCCTTCTTCCCTCTTCCTTCTTCCTTCTTCCCTCTTCCTTCTTCCTTCTACTTATGAGTTATGTTGCTGAAAATGCTTTAATCGTACAAAGCGATCGATCGATATTACTAGAAGTTCACGCCCCAACAGCACAAAAGGCACGAGAAGCGATCGCACCCTTTGCCGAATTAATCAAAAGTCCCGAACACATCCACACCTATCGGATCACGCCCTTAAGCGTGTGGAATGCGCGGGCGGCGGGAATGTTAGTTGAATTGATGATCGCAGCTTTGCGAAAGTATGCCAAATATGACATTCCTGAGTCGGTAGCGCAGGAAATTGAACTGCTGGGGACTCGCTATGGATTGACGGTAATTGAAAGGATTGATGCGGAAAATACCGATTTACAACTGCGGATTGCCGATCGCCCGCTGACGGAGTTGCTAGTGCGGGACGATCGCGTAAAACCGCTGTTAGGTAAGCGGATTTCGGATCTTTGCTTTCAAGTCGATGCCGGGAATCGCGGTGTACTCAAACAAGCTTTGCTAGCAGTGGGTTATCCGGCGGAAGATTTAGCTGGATATGTGGAAGGTGCCGAGTTGGCAATTGCGTTGCGCGATCGCACTTTAGGAAGCGACTTACCCTTTAATTTGCGTGCCTATCAAAAAGAAGCAGTAGAAGCATTCTATCAGAGCGGAGAGGTGAGGGGTGGCAGCGGTACGATCGTCCTACCCTGCGGCGCTGGTAAGACGATTGTGGGGATGATTGCGATGAGTTTGGTGCAGCAAAAAACATTGATTCTCACCAGCAGTTTGACTTCGGTGCATCAGTGGCGCAGGGAAATATTGGACAAGACGAGTTTAACTGAAGATGCGATCGCCGAGTACAGCAGCAACAGCAAAAAAACGGCTTCTGTAACTCTCTCGACTTACCAAATGCTCAGTTATCGATCGACTAAAGATGATGAATTCCCGCATTTCGAGTTATTTAACGCGCAATCCTGGGGACTAATTATTTATGATGAAGTTCATCTATTACCCGCACCGATATTTCGGATTACCGCCGACTTACAAGCGCGACGCAGGTTAGGTTTGACGGCGACATTGATTCGCGAAGACGGGAAGGAAGGGGATGTATTTACGCTAATTGGCCCGAAGCGTTACGACGTACCTTGGCGGGAATTGGAAGGACAGGGATTTATTGCTACAGCTAATTGTACCGAAATCCGCGTCGCCCAAAATGAGGCGGAAAAGATGGAATATGCCCTAGCGCCGCGCCGCAGTCAGTTTCGGGTTGCTGCGGAAAATCCGGGTAAGTTGGATGTGGTGCAAAGTTTGTTGCAAAAGGAGGCGGGACACCGTATTTTAATTATTGGTGAGTTTCTAGAACAGTTGGATGCGATCGCCCAAATTACCCAATTGCCTCTGATTACGGGGAAGACAAAACAGGTTGAGCGCGATCGGCTATACGAAGCATTTCGTAACAAAGAGATTCCGGGATTAATTCTATCTCGCGTGGGCAATTTTGCCGTCGATTTACCCGATGCCGATGTGTTGATTCAGGTATCAGGTAAATATGGTTCTCGCCAAGAAGAAGCGCAGCGCCTCGGACGAATTCTCCGCCCCAAATCTGATGGACATACTGCGAGTTTTTATACATTAGTCTCTCTACAAACTTGCGAGGAGGATTTTGCCCGACACCGCCAACTGTTTCTGACCGAACAGGGATATAATTATACTATTGAGGTTGAAGGGTGATGGTTAGTCAGCGATCGATTGCATCCGGGTTTTTAAGCTGTGTGGCTAAAACTGTTCCAGCAACCTGTCATACTCTGCGTGTGAGCCAACCCAAAACCAGATTGCAGTGTCTCCATCTAATTGTCCCACTGCTCGATAGTTTTTGCTAATTCGGGCAGAGTAAATTGGTAACTCTGGATGCACCTTTTTGAAACGCAAGCTTGGATAGCTTGGGTCTTCTTTGAACTGGCGATAGGCCGTGCGTGTTTGCTCTTGAACTTGTTCGGGTAAATCAGCAAATAATTTACGGAACTCGGTTGTAGTGCGTGACTTCACAATGTTTCTGGATCGAGTTCTTGAGTTTTACCTGCGCGATACTCAGCCAATGCAGTCGCTGCAAGTTTAGCAAGAGTATTTGGCGATCGGGAGAATGCTTCATCCCAACGCAGATCGTCTTCAAGTTCTTCGAGAATCATTGAGGCAATTGTGTCTTGCTCGGTTGCAGACAAAGTTTTCAATCTGGCGATCGCACGTTCAAGTAACTCAGTCATCGCTACCACACTCTGACAATCAAAACGGTATCCTATCCATTATCGCTGCTGGCAGGCAAGTTGAGTATAGTTCAAACACGATCGTGCGAATGCCGTTAAATCAGCCTGGTTCTGCACATCTAGGGATGGTTTCCTGCGCGATCCCACAGATTTGGCGATCCGAGGTGGTTTCAGCCTTGGCTGTGCCTGTGTTTTTCTAGGATATGGGAAAAGGGCGATCGCCAGAAGTTGATGATAAACAAAGTAACTCAAAAACATCAAATAAATGTTAAGCAGCGCAACGGCTCTAAATCTAGTAAAATTTGATGTCTACCGATATCTGAGTGAAAATCGCCTTACTTCATTGGCAGCTTCTTTGCGTAGATTTATTGGTTCAAGCGTACCTAGCTCTTGCCACACCACATTAATAGGCATGAGTACGCCGTTATTCACTGTAATAACAGGGTATTCACAACCTGGATAATCTTCTCTAACAACCCAATCACCTTTTACCCTGCGCCGTATAACCTCTCCTACATAGGCAACTAGATTATCGTATAAATCAGCTTGAACTTTTTCAAATCCATAACTGTCAACCTTGCTAGATACAACGTCTAAACTTTTGTATGAATAATCCAATTCCTCATACAAAATATCTAAATGAATTGTTAACTGATTAATCAATTCATCAACCTTGTTAACAAGCTGTGCTTTGTTTTTTGAAAAATATATCCAATGATTTACAGAACTACCGCGATTATTAGCATAGTCATCCCTCACCTTCTGTGTCCATCGAATCATTCGCAGAAAATCTTCTTTAGAGTAAATATCTCCTTTACCAGGAATTAAAGATCCTTTGGGATCGAAAACAAATAGAAATCTATCATTTGATAACTCATAAACTTGAGGCTGATCTTTGTATCCCGTGCTATAAGTATTCTCAAAGAATTTTGTAAACTCCTCATGGAGCCTCCCCTCAGATTCTATTAATTCCTGAACCTGATTTTTGGTGAGCCGTTTCGCATTAATATTTTTTTTACTTGCCATTTTGAGAAATAATTTAAATCCAACTAACAACAGAATTCAAAAGAATTGAGGAATTTGCAAACAGCATTTACCATTTTTTTAGCCAAAAGTATTTGTATGTGCGGATACATCAAGCGTACCCAAACAAGCCGGAAAATCTCATAGTGACGCACCGATAACATTTAAGGAAACAACGAGAGCATCTCAATGAATGCAAAAAAGCAATTTCTTTACAGTGCGAACTGTTGTGCTCGCGAGTGTTGGATCGATCGCTCTTCGGGGACAGTACACTCAAAATCAAAACTGATATGCTGCCTAAACAACCCTCCGTTTCACTCAGCCCCCAATTTGTATGGTAGCAATAATTTTTCACGCTTGGTATTAGTAGAAGCCTGTTTTTGGGTATCTTTCTGTGCCTGTTTAGTGTAAACCAAATCCCAACTCACCACTCTAACTCCCGTTAGCGAAGCCCGCCCCTACGGGAGGCTCATCAACGAAGAGGATCGCATTCTTCAATCGGTGTGGCCAATCCTTTTTTAACTTTTGCTGCCTCTATTATAGCTTGAGCGATCGAATGAAGGAAATTTTGTCTAAGATTAGTCCCATTGATTACAAATAATCTATGTGTCCGTTCGATTTCAGCCCAATCTTAGCCTGCCGTGTAAACGAAACGATAGCCTACATCATACTGCATCTGCTGGCGTAAATATCCATACTTGTGATTCCATACTCCTGTCTCTAAATCCTCACGCAAGCTTGATAACCCTTGATCTAATTCACGATCAGTAATTTTGGAAAAGCTAGAAATCCCATTGCGAATGCTGCGATCGAAGTAAAGTTCTGGTTGCGCCCAACCCACCGCAGCAAATGAGTCTGACAAATCATTCGGTAACGGGAAAGGAAGTATATTCACGGGTGCATCCATAATTGACTCAATTTCAGACTTTAACTTTGCAATTGGCAAAAACGCTGACTGCACATCTGCCACTAACGATGGGAAATATTGCGTTAACCAAAAACTAGAAATCATCTCAGGATCGTAAGTGAACATAACTACCTGACCGCCACCTGTAACCCTGTGGATTTCTTGCAGTGCTTGTCGATAGTTTTGGAAGTGATGGAACGCAAGCATGATAATAGCTGCATCTGCCGATCGATTGGGTAAATACAGGCGATCCGCATAGGAATCTATCCATTCAATTGCAGGATGTGCGATCGCCTGACTTCGCATTGTTGCTGACGGCTCAACTGCAAGAACACAATACCCATGCTCAGCAAGAATAAGTGCGTAAGAACCTGTGCCAGCACCAATATCCGCAATTGTAGAAGCCTGTGAAGATTGCAGAATTTCTAACAGTTTTGTCGCTATGCGCCGATCGCTGTTTCTCGTTTGGGCGTATGTTTTCCCGATCGCGTCGTAAAGTGCCATCCTACCTCCTCAATGCTTTGCAGTAAATTTATTATACCGATCGCCCTTCAACTCCCCTCTCCCATACTCAACCACAATAGTTAATAAAAACTTTACAAAACTTACCATGTCGCCGAACACGAGTTAGAGTTATCCTAGAAAGTCCAGCAATCCTGCAAAGCGTCAACCTTCCCGTAACTCATCCAGTGGTTCGATGACTCAAACCCAAAGTACCAAAACTTCCACAACCGCAATTTATTCCTTGACAATTGCTCCAGCCTGTGTATTGCGAGGTCAAAAAGCCCTATCACAAGCCGGAGATGCGATCGCCCGTTTCGGAAAGCGGCCCCTCATCGTCGGCGGCAGCAACTCCCTCGCCGCCGCCCAACCCTACCTGCAACCAATCCTCGAACAGCAGCAGCTACAATCCGCCCACACAGCCTACGGCAAGGATTGCAGCGAAACCAGCCTCGAAACCCTCCGCGAAGCCGTCCAAACCCATCAAGCCGACTTCATCATCGGTATCGGTGGCGGCAAAGCCTTGGATGCAGCCAAACTCGTCGCCCATCAGTGCAAAATGGCGATCGTCACCATCCCCACATCAGCAGCCACCTGCGCCGCTTGGACAGCCCTTTCTAACATTTATTCCGAACAAGGTGCGTTCCAATACGATGTCACATTAGCCAGATGTCCCGACTTATTAATCCTAGACTACGGCTTAATTCAAACTGCACCACAGCGGACATTAGTAGCAGGAATCGGAGATGCGATCGCCAAATGGTACGAAGCATCAGTCAGCAGCGGACACTCCGAACAGACAATGATAATTGCCGCCGTCCAACAAGCTAGAATCCTGCGAGATATCTTATTCCAAAAATCAGCCACCGCCCTCAAAGAACCCGGTAGCGAAACCTGGCAAGAAGTCACAGATGCCGTCGTATTGCTAGCAGGAGTAATCGGCGGCATCGGCGGAGCTCAATGTCGCACCGTCGCCGCCCACGCCGTCCACAACGGCCTAACTCATCTATTAGCAAGTCACGGCACATTGCACGGCGAAAAAGTAGCCTACGGCATTTTAGTGCAACTGCGGTTAGAAGAAATCCTGCAAAACAATCAACTCGCCGCTACCGCCAGACAGCAACTGCTAAAATTCTACGCCGAAATTGGATTGCCCCAAACTTTAGACAACTTAGGACTCGGAGACGTTAGCCTCACACAATTGCAGCGCGCCGCCGAAATAGCTTGCAATCCCAATTCCGACATCCACAGACTGCCATTTAAAGTCGTGCCCGAACAATTAATGGCGGCGATGGTTTCTACTACCGCACCTGTGGGAGAATTGAGAATCAAGAATTAAAACAGTTTGTAGCCAGGACTAAAGTCCTGACTACAAACTGTTTTAGAAAGCAATACGGTTCCATTAAGACAGATCCCCCCTAGCCCCCCTTAAAAAGGGGGGGACAAGAGTATTCTCAAAGTCCCCCTTCTTAAGGGGGATTTAGGGGGATCTCCGGGTGTTAACTAAACCGTCTTGTGCTAGAAAGGACTGAAGTCCTGACTACAAACCAGGAAAACTGAAAACTGACAAAAAACAAATGACCTTGGATTGGATTAGCCCTGCTGACAGGTTGCAAACACTACCGCCCTACGTATTTGCCCGTCTCGACGAACTCAAAGCCCGCGCCCGCGAACAAGGACTAGATTTAATAGATTTAGGAATGGGAAACCCTGACGGTGCAACTCCTCAACCAGTAGTAGAAGCAGCCGTCGCAGCCATCCAAAATCCTGCAAATCACGGCTATCCACCGTTTGAAGGAACTGCCAGTTTCCGCCGCACAATTACCAAATGGTACAGCCGCCGCTACAATGTTGAACTCGATCCAGAAAGCGAAGCATTGCCTTTATTGGGTTCTAAAGAAGGTTTAGCACATTTTGCGATCGCCTATATCAATCCTGGTGACTTAGTATTAGTACCAAGTCCCGCTTATCCGGTATTATTTCGCGGCCCGATTATCGCCGGTGCCAAAGTTCACAACATCATCCTCAAACCCGAAAATGACTGGGTAATTGACTTAGGTTCGATTCCCGACAGCGTAGCCGAACAAGCAAAAATTCTCTACTTTAATTATCCCAGCAATCCGACCGGAGCGACCGCCCCCCGCGAATTTTACAAAGATATTGTGGCTTTCGCCCACAAACATCAAATCTTGCTGGTTCACGACTTGTGTTATGCGGAGTTAGCCTTTGACGGCTATCAACCCACAAGTTTATTAGAAATTCCCGGCGGTAAAGAAATCGGCATCGAATTTCATACGATGTCAAAAACCTATAATATGGCAGGTTGGCGAGTTGGTTTTGTCGTAGGAAACAGCAAGATAATTCAAGGTTTGCGAACGTTAAAAACTAACCTAGATTACGGTATATTTTCCGCATTGCAAGCCGCAGCGGAAACAGCGCTGCAATTGCCGGATAGTTACTTGCATGAAGTGCAGGAACGCTACCGCACTCGCCGCGATTTTATGGTTGCAGGACTGGCAGAATTAGGGTGGAATATTCCTAAACCTCTGGCTGCAATGTATCTTTGGGTTCCTTGCACTCCGGGCATGAGTTCGACGGATTTTGCCCTGAATGTTTTGCAGCAAACGGGTGTGGTTGTGACTCCTGGTAATGCTTTCGGCCCTGGCGGCGAAGGATATGTGAGGATTAGTTTGATTGCAGATTGCGATCGGCTGGGAGAAGCTTTGCGACGCTTGAAACAAGCTAATATTCGCTATCAATAGTCATTGGTTATTGGTTATTGGCGATCGGCCGCTCACTCTGCATTAACTCATTATTATGTTAAGGATGACACCCATCACCCCCTAAACATAATAATGAGATTAACAAGCTCAGGCGCATCTAAATTGTACAATCAAGTTTGATGAAATTATAGTGAGGTGTCCCGTCCGCCCGAAAAATACAACGCAAGGTGCGGGACAGCTTAGTGCGTAGGAGGCCCCAGAGCAGAATAAACCTCTTAAAATTGAAATAATCAATTTCCGACGCACTCTACAAGTTGATTTAAGAGTCACTCTTTATTTTGTGGTCAGGTTTAAAACATCCGTGGATGTACGATGTCCGACGCCGTGCCTCCTTAGTTATACTTAACAAAGATCATTAAGGAAGCATTTTTGCCATGCCTGTAATCGAGTCTAAGTTAAACAACACCCGCAACCTTTTACAAGAATTAGGCAACTCAGTCTCTAGCTTAGTCAACTCCTCCCCGGATGTTTTTGCTGATGCGGGGATTAAATCTTGCCTAGAGGAATTTTTAACTGTTTATCAAGAAGCCGTCCAACGCTTAGAAAATCCTAGTTTTCGGATTGCTACTCTGGGCACAACTTCCTCTGGAAAGTCAACGATTGTTAACGCGCTTATTGGTCGGAAAATCGCACCGATTGAAGCCGGAGAAATGAGTGGGGGTGTATTAACCATCAAACATTCTCAAGAACAGAGATTAATGATTGCAGAAACGGAAGATGCTGCTTGGGATACTGGTGAATGGACGGGATTAAGCGATGAGGATTTATACCAGCGGATTCGCACTGTGATGCACTCCTATCACGCGGCGCGGACAAAGCGTGAGTATGTTGCGCCACAAATAACCGCTCATGTTCCTCTTTTACCTGCTTGTGATGCTTCTTTACTGGGTTTACCCAACGGAATCGGAGTTGAATTGATTGATTTACCGGGATTGAAATCAGTTCAAGACCGGGCTAACTTAGGAACTATCCAAAAGCAACTTAATAAAGCTTTTAGTTTAGTGGCTTTGGACTATATGCAGGTAGATGATGAGCACAGAAAACGCCTATTGGAAGAATTAAAGAAAGTTGTCGAAGATCTACAAGGTCGCACAGATTCGATGATTTTTATCTTAAATCGGGTCGATAACCGAGGAACCGATGATTTACCCCTATCAGAGCGGATTGATAAGTTAAGAGAAGAAATTAAAGAGGTCTTATCACTTCCAGAACTTCCTGATGTTCTGCCTTTTAATGCTCGTCTTTTATATTATGCTCAGTGTGCTTGGGGTTCAGGAGCTTTTAACGAACCGTCAGTGATCAGTCAGGAGATACGGTTAAAACTCCTTAAAGCTATGTTTCAAGACTGTGCAGGAGTTATTAAATTAAATACTAAGGAGAACCGCGATTTAAAGAATTGGTTTCGCGATATTGAAGATAGGGTAGATGACAATAAGACTATTGATGATGAAACCATGCGCCAAATTCTCCACTCTTCTTTAGAATGGAGTGGAGGTAGAGAACTTTGGGATCGTTTCCGTGTGCGGGTTCAAGAATCATTTGCTGAA
>JBBSNU010000108.1:0-10657 GCA_038260455.1 Chroococcales cyanobacterium
AGCACACCAGCGCTGAACCACCAAGCGGATCGAACCGTCTTGATTTTGCTTTTGCTCAGAAACTTGGAAACCCTGCTTAGCGCTTTCATTCACCACAGTATGGTAAGCATAGCGCTGAGTCACCTTATTCAGAAAACGGTCTACAGACCAAGCTTGCTGCCAAAATTGCAGATCGGCCACCAATTCATACTCAGTCCCGTTCCAGCTAAAACCTAAGTCATAGCCGTTTTCCTGCTCAATCACCACCTCAGCAGTGCTGGTGAGGCCGCGATAGCCACGCACCTCAGTCGGGCCAGACTTCCAGTCGATACCCAAGTCAGTTAAAGCAGCTTCCAAAGAATTCAAATTGCGGATCTGGGTCTTGATTTGGCTAAAGTGTGACATGGTGATTCCCAAAAAGATTAAGTGAACTCAACAAAAAAAATTACCAATCGCTAAAACCCACTTGGGTTGTCGCTTCGGCTGACTGATTGAGCGTTTGCGTGAAATATTCAGATGTTGACTCTTGATGAAGTACCACGCCTAGCTGGGCTTCGATCGCAGCCGTTACCTCAGCGCAGGATGCACCGACAATGCCGGTGACTGTTTCCTGTACGCGGCCATCTGGATAAATCACAAACTCTAGTGTTTCCATAATTTCGGCAGACTGAATAGCAATATTGAAATTAGACACCGACGCTAGCTAGCCAGGGAAGATGCCTCCTGAAGTCGCTTCTTGAGAGTTGGCTGACAAAGCCCTATATCAATTTTGACTAATTGATAGGTTTTGAGTCAGAACTTAACAGAAGTTATTAATACGTAGGAGCAATACATGAGTGTTATGTAAAGTTTCGCGTACATCGTGACATCAGTCAAGTCATCTGAAGGAAGAGGGAAGAAGGAAGAAGGAAGAAGGAAGAAGGAAGGAAGAAGAAGGAAGAGGGGATGAACCGCAGAGGGCGCAGAGGGCGCAGAGGGAAGAAGGCAGAAGGTAAAAGGCAGAAGGCAAAACGAAAAAGTATAAATTCCCCCTCTCCCCTCTAATTCCCTCTGGGGTCTAAAACGTCTCGCAGCCCGTCGCCAAAAAGGTTGAAACCCAGAACTATCAAGGTAATTAGCAAACCGGGAAATAAAATAGTCCAAGGAGACGAAAGAGCGTATCCGCCTTTGAAAGCGTCCGAAAGCATTGTCCCCAACTCCGGGGCGGGTGGCTGCGCGCCCAAACCGAGAAAACCTAAACCGGCGGCTTCTAGCGTGGCTGTACCAGTGGAAAGAGTTGCTTGTACAACTAACGGCGCGAGACTTCCGGGCAAAATGTGGCGAAAAATAATCCGTAAGTCGCTAGCGCCCAAGGCTTTGACAGCTAACACAAATTCTTGTTCTCGCAGCGATAGCACCATGCTGCGTGTGAGGCGGATGTAAATGGGAATTTGCACGGCGCTGACGGCGATAATTACGCTTTGCAGGCTTGGCCCGGTGACGGTGACAATGGCGATCGCCAGTAAGATTGAAGGGAAAGCTAGCAAAATATCCGCCAAAGTGCCGATCGCCACTTCAGCCCATCCGCGAAAATACCCAGCAAAGAGCCCCAACAGCGATCCGACAAACAACCCCGCAGCCACAGAAACCAAGCTGACAAGCAAAGATATCCCCAATCCGTGCCACACCCGCACTAACAAATCTCGCCCTAAACTGTCGGTACCGAACCAATGTTGGGCGCTAGGAGCCACTAATCGGGATAAATAATCGCGATCGACCGCCGGATTGTAGGGGGAAAGTAGGGGAGCTAACAGTGCCGAGAAAATCAGCGCTACAGTCAAAATTAAGCCAATTTTCCCGGAGGTCGATCGGGCGAATCGCTGCCAAGCTGGCTGTAAAAATATTAAATTTTGATGCAATTTGGGATTTTCCATTTTTAATGATGTCAAAAAAAAACAGTTGTGCCCGATCGCAGTTTTTATAGCGAATGGTAGATGCTAAATCCCCGATCCCTTCCTTAAAGACCCTTTAAGATATAGAGAACAAGATCAATTTAAAAGCGCAATGACATCAACCCTGCTCAAATCATCCTCCCGATCGCCCCTCAACGCCCCAACAGTGCGCCATTTCCCCAACGGCCTCACAGTTATAGCCGAACACTTACCGGTTGATGCCGTTAACCTCAGCGTGTGGATGAATTTAGGCTCAGCCGTCGAATCCGAGGAAATCAACGGCATGGCTCACTTTTTAGAACACATGATTTTTAAGGGAACTCCCAGCATTCAGAGTGGAGAATTTGAACGGGCGATCGAACAACGCGGCGCTGTCACCAATGCCGCCACCAGTCAAGATTACACGAACTATTACATCACCACAGCTCCTAAAGATTTTGCCGAACTAGCCCCCCTGCAAGTCGATGTCTTGCTCAACGCCAGCATTCCCGACGATGCCTTCGAGCGCGAACGGCTGGTAGTATTGGAAGAAATTAGACGATCGGAAGACAATCCGCGCCGGCGCAC
The DNA here is from genome assembly GCA_038260455.1 of Chroococcales cyanobacterium. Lineage (GTDB taxonomy): Bacteria > Cyanobacteriota > Cyanobacteriia > Cyanobacteriales > Microcoleaceae > Microcoleus. Next base: position 2,478 of record JBBSNU010000108.1, read on the forward strand.
CTATCAGCGATCGATGCAATTAGCCTTTGAAGTCCTGCCCTACAAGCGACCGGTACTTGGCCCGACTTCCGTCATCGAAAACCTTACCGCCCAACAAATGCGGGATTTCCACAGCAGCAGATATCAGCCAGGGGCGATGACAGCAGTCGCTGTAGGTAACTTGCCGGTCGATCGACTAATAGAAATTGTCGCCGAAAGTTTTGCCAGCAAAAGCACAGCACAAAACAGCACTATAAATCAGCCCGCCCTCAGCAGCTTTCACCCAGAATCCGAAATTCTCAACTACGGCAAAGAATCGCCATTTACCGAAACAGTCCGCCGCGAATTTGTAGACTCAGCCCTTCAGCAAGCCAGACTGATCGTGATGTGGCGAGTCCCCGGCTTCGTGGAAATGTCCGAAACCTATGCCCTCGACGTTTTGGCGACAGTATTGGGCCACGGGCGCACAACTCGCTTGGTTAAGGATTTGCGCGAAAATCGAGGGCTAGTCTCGTCAATTTCCGTCAGCAACATGACTCAGCGACTAGGCGGCGTATTCTCGATTTCGGCTCAACTAGCGACAGAAAATATAGCCGAAGTGGAAGCAGCCATCGTCGGACACATCCGCACTCTGCAAACCGAACTGGTGACAGATGCCGAAATTTCCCGCATCCGCACCCAAGTAGCAAATCGGTTTATCTTCGGTAACGAAACTCCGAGCGATCGAGCAAGTTTGTACGGTTACTATCAGTCGATGGTAGGAGATATCGCTCCCGCCCTCAACTACGCAGCCTGCATCCAATCTCAGACAGCGGAGGATCTCCGGGAAGCCGCCGTCAAATATCTGTCTCCTGATGCGATGGGTGTGGTGGTAATTCGCCCCGAAGCAGCATAAACCCGACTGCTTCCTTTCCAGGCGCAATCGTTAGTTTGTCAAGCTAGGGAGACTTCCCACAGCACAAAGAAGGTAAATCATCGCCTTCTTTGATTTGAGAATACTGTGTCATATCGTGTCCGATCTGTGCGATCGTCACAAAAAAGGATCGCGCCTGCGGACTAAAGTCCGCACGCGCGATCGAATCTTATACCATTTTTCTAAAGCTGATGAAGTCTGAGCCACCCCGAACTCGCGGGGGGGTTGGGGGGGGTAATATCTAGCGCTACTTTATGAAATTGGTATTATTGCGATCGATCAACCGGACAAGATATCAAGTTCGATCGCTCTGGGCCTTAAAGGTTTTGTATAGAATCGTGAATTTAAAGCTTTTAAGGTACGGGCGATCGGTAGAATGGCCGTAATTTTCTGAGAGTATAAACTTGGAATCGTTGAAGTGTGCAGGCAAGCATGAAATTACAAAACTTTCTCAACTCTAAAATTAGGTACGATGTCAAAGCAATCGCTGCCGACAACGAACTCAGCCGCCAAATTCAAAGCCGCCTCATTGACCTGGGTTTACTGAAACCTCCAGTAGACGGCATTTTCGGCCCTCTTTCTACCGCCGCCCTCCACCGATTTCAAACCTTGATGAAGTGCGGCGAACCGGGTTTTTTGGGAGCAATTACAGCCAAAAAGCTGATCGAAACCAAACCGGCGGACATTCCCACACCTCGCCCGATCCTGAAAACGACCAGAAACACCATTTTTAAATCAAAACCCCTAGCGTCTTCTCAACTTCAGGACTCAGAAAAACAAGTAATCCCAGCGGGAAAAGAGTTTGAACTCCTGGCTTTTGTTCCAATTCGCGGTCACATTAGGGTTGCTCTCCGCAACGAATCTTTCAAAGGTTCAGGGATTTGGTATGTTTACGGAGGACACGCTCAAGTTACTCTAGACGGCGTTTTGCTTTATCCCAAACCAAACCCGCCCACTGTCCGACTTGGCATTCCTTATCGATCGCAATTAGATAATTTTTACAATCCTACAGGTGCTTGTAATGTAACTTCCATAGCGATGTGTCTGGACTTTTTGAGAGTGCCGCGGCGCAATAGAGCAGGACAATATGAAGATGAACTCTACGAATATGCGATCGCCAAAGGTTATAGTCGCTGGGATCCCTATGATTTAGCAAAGATTGTTAGAGATTACGGCGCTCAAGATTACTATACCGAGAATGCAACTATTGATGACGTTCAAGATTGGTTAGCCAGCGGAAATCCCGCCGTCATCCACGGATATTTCACGTCTTTCGGTCACATTATAGTTGCTGCTGGCTATGACAGCGAAGGATTCTTCGTTCACGATCCCTATGGCGAGTGGTTCCCAGGCGGCTACGACACAAGTGTCAGCGGTTCTTATTTGCACTATTCCTATCGTTTGATCCGCAGCGTTTGTATGGCTGACGGAGATTTTTGGGTGCATTTTATCTCGAAGTAATTTGGCATTGGGCATCGAGAATTGGGAATTGGGAATTGGAAATTGAGCGTTGAAAATTGGGAATTAATTATTAGTTATTCACACGACTAAATAACCAATAATATCAAATCTGGTAGCATCAGAATTGCCGCTCTCTCTTCTCTTTCTCTGTGCTCTCTGTGTTCTCTGCGGTTAAATTCTTCTGATGCAATTAGAATTGATATAACAATAGCGAGGAGGAGACGGCAATGCCCGTTACCACCCCGAATTAATTGTAGGGAAACGGCATTGCCGTCTCCTGATATCAGTAACTAACTATTGATTTTCATGCTCAAATCCAGCCAAGTCGATCGCGTAATTGGAGCGCTAGTTGAAATATAATCAACTCCAGTTTCTGCTACACTTCTAATGGTTTCTAACGTCACATTGCCGGAAGCTTCGATTTTTACCCGATCGCTCTCCTGTCTAATTATTGCCACAGCCTGCCGCATCAAATCACAAGACATATTATCCAACATGATAATATCAGCTTTGTGCTGCAAAGCCGTTTCTACTTCAGCCAAGGTTTCGGTTTCAACTTCGATTGTCAGCGGATAGGGGATAGAATTGCGGATACGGGCGATCGCCTGTGCAATTCCGCCCGCCGCCGCGATATGATTGTCTTTGATCATCACAGCGTCATCTAATCCCATCCGGTGATTGCAAGCACCGCCTACTTGAGTCGCGTATTTTTCCAACAATCTCAATCCGGGCGTGGTTTTGCGAGTATCCACCAATTGCACTGGTAAATCGGCAATTTTGTCAACATATTTTTTAGTTAAAGTAGCGATGCCGCTCAAACGCATTGCCAAGTTTAATGCTACTCTTTCACCGGTTAGCAGCGCATCGAAATTGCCAGAAATCTCGGCAATTACTTGTCCTTTGTCGCACAATGTCCCTTCTGGTACTTGCGGGATGAAGCTGAGGCGGCTGTCTAAAAGTTTAAAAGTGCGATCGGCAATTGGCAATCCAGCAACGACTCCAGCCTCCTTGACAATCCATTTAGCAGTACCTGGGACGCTGGCTGCGGGGAATAAGGCCGATGTTGTGCGATCGCCCCTACCGATATCTTCTAGTAGCCAGTTGTGCAATAGGGAGTCTAAAACTATCCAAGGTGGTAATATTGCTTTCATGTTTTTGTCGGTTGTTATATCAATAGGAATTACGCATCAAAACCCAAGAAACCGGGTTTTTGCCAGAGAATCGGGCTGCAACAAAGTATCTCGGAAAAAACCCGGTTTCTGACTACCCGTGCGTCTAGGACTACTATTAGGAAGAATAGTCGATCGGGCGATTTTCGGCAAGTTGCAGAATGATGATGGTGTGAGTGCGATTTTGGGCGATCGGGCTAGATGATGGGGTATTCTGTTGCTGACATTGGGTTTTGGTGCTTTAATGGAGTAGATGGGGCGATCGCGAGTAGAAACAATGATACAGCCAGTCATTTTAGAAAAACTAGAAGAACTCCCTGAGTCTCTTCAGACAGAAGTGCTTCATTATATTGAGTTTTTGATCGAAAAGCAGGCTAAAAACTCCACCCAAGAAAAGCCGACAAAGCGAGGCGGACTTGGAATTTGGAAAGATAAAATCTGGATGTCTGATGATTTTGATGAACCTCTCGAAGATTTAAAGGATTATATGTAAATATGAAGATTCTCCTGGATACTCATACTTTGCTCTGGTACTTGCAAGACAGTAAACAATTAAGAAAGCAGCAGAAATCATCCAAGTCGCGAGTATCCCGTTGACAACGTTGGGTATTTGTGCTTTGATGAAGTAGATGGGTTTGCTATAAAATCTCAACTTACCAGAGAAAACATGAGTATCAGACAGACAGCGGACGACACAAGAAAGAAGGCACATCAGAAAGCCATTGCCACCAAACTTTTTGATGGGATTGAGCAGCTATCTGAGAGACCTTCCTCAAAAAGACGATGGATTTGGGAACTACTGCAAAATGCCAAGGATGTCGCCAATGAGCAAGTCAGAGTTGAAATCGTGCTGACGAAAGACTATGTTGAGTTCAGACACAATGGAAAGCCTTTCTCAATTGAAAACATTACTCACTTAATTGAGCAGGTTTCTAGCAAAGAGCGAACTACCGAAGCAAATGAATTACCCAAAACAACGGGCAAATTTGGAACTGGTTTCATGACGACTCACTTGCTCTCACGGCAAGTTGAAGTTAGCAGTATTTTACAATATATAGAAGATGAGTCTTTTAGTTACAAGCGTTTCAATGTGCCTTTAGACAGAAGCGCAAAAAACTTGGATGAAATGATTCAAAAGGTAGATGATGCTTTCTCCATCTTCGAGAAAATAGATGACGATAGTGTCTATCCGCCACTGACAAACTACCAACAGAATCAAAACTGTGATACATCATTTCGCTATGTCTTGGACAATACTGGTCTGCAAGTAGCCAAAGCAGGAATTGAGGATTTGCAGAATGCGATCGCTTATGCACTTGCTTTCATACCGACTATTCAATCTGTTACAGTTACCGATGATACTAAGGAGTCAATATACTGTTATCAAACAATCAATCGTCATCAGATTGGCAAAATCTCAATTGTAACTATTGAGAGAAATAGCGCTGAGTCTCCATGCGAGACGCAAACCATAGCTTGCTTATCCAATGAGAATCAAACTACCATTGCTGTTCAAGTTGAAGTTTTAGGAGATCACCTTTACTCAATCAAGGAAATTACTAACGAAATTCCCATTCTTTTTTGTGATTTTCCACTCATTGGCTCAGAGAGCTTTCCGTATCCTGTTGTGATTAACAGCCATCTGTTTAATCCCACTGAACCCAGAGATAGCATATTGTTGAACCCTGAAAATGAGCAGAAGACACCTCTAAACAAAGCGATTATTGAAGAAGCGACCTTGCTTTATGGCGACTTGCTGAATCAAGTTACATCAGACTGGCAAAATGTCCATTTGTTGGGAAAACTGAAAAGCAAAGCCAAGCTACCAGAAAACATTGATACCAATTGGTACGAAGAAAAGATTGCCAATCAAATTGTGGCAAAGCTTAGCGCTGCTCCAGTGGTAGAGACAGTTTCCGGTAACAGAATATGCCTAAGTCAAGCCCTGATTTTAGACTATAAGTTAAAGCGCGATGATGTACAAGAATTTGCAGACTTGGCTTCTTCACTCCACGCTAATCGTTTACCTAAACTCGATCATATACTTGATTGGCATGACATTCTTAAGTCTGATTTTGGCAAGAAGTTTGCGGATAAAATTAGATATACCCTAGAGCAATTTCTGCAAGATATTGACACTCAAAAAACACTCGATCAACTCGCAATAAGCCTTTCTAAAAATGATTCAGATACTTTAGAATGGATTGATCGGGTTATTCCGTTCACAAGGAAAAGTCAGGAAGATTTATTAGATCAATATAATATTATCCCAAATCAGTATAATCAATTCAAGAAAAAGAAAGAACTCTATAAGGATCAAGCAATCCCAGAAGCTTTAAAGAACGTTCTTATGATTTTGGGTTTGGACTGGAGAACAACTCTAGCTCACAAACAACTCACCTATCAGCTCTCACAAGTCCGTGATATTAATAAAGCAGTTGATGAGATTAACAAAGTTATCAGAAGCATTTCGCATTCATCTTTAAGAAAAGCAGTTTACAGTCTTGTCAGTTGCTTTCCTAGTGATGCAAAGTTTGCACAAAATACTAAACTTGTTTTAAAAAGAGATACCATCTGGAACTTTGCGCGAAATATAAATATAGATATTTCTGTGCCGGATAAAATTGATCTGGAAGCATGGATATCTGAAATTTGGCAAGAAGCAGATCTGTGGCTTATGCAAACATTAGTTGACGATATTGAAAAGCTAAAAAATGTTCAAAATTTGAGCGAACAGCTAAAGGTTACTCCAAAAGATGCTATTTCTTGGCTCGATCGCTTTATTGCCTTCTTAAAACAAGAAGAACAATCTAAGCTATACAGTAAGAAGGTAATATTTCCCAATCAAGAAGGGATATTCAAAGAAGAGGAAGACCTCTATATTGACAACAAAATTCCCGATGAATTAAAAGATGTCTTGGAAGCTTTAGGTCGTGGTTGTAGAGGAAAGCTTTTGGATCTTGGGATTCAAGGGTTTGAGAATAATCGTAATCAGTTTACTGTAAAAGACGTTTCAGAGGATATTCAAAATCGCCTTAAAGACGCAAAAAATGATAAGGATGATTTAGCGGAATATTGGAGTTTCAGGGTTCCCATCTATAATCTCATCAGCTATTTTAGAGATTCAGAACCTAATGACTCAAATAAACTAGCTATTTGGGGGTTTGCCGATCGGTTCGACCCTGGCGAAATTCCATCCAAGAAATCCCTGCCTAACCTACAAGACTTTTCATGGAATGCCTGTAATAAATGGATACTAAACTGGATAGCCAAGGCTATAGATAATTTTGAAAACCTAGAAGGTTTTGTAAAATATTGTAAATCAGATCGGAAGGCAGCCATTGAATCGCTAGACGAGTTTAGCTATTTTGTAGCAAAACAGGATGAAAAAATCCTTGACTTGTATGCTATTATCCCAAATCAATCTGGTCAATTTATGCACAAGAAGGATCTGAATAAAGATGAGGATATTCCTGAAAAATTGAAAATGATTCTTGAGCTTCTTACTTCTAATTGCTGGAATAATTTCCTGCTCGATGGAGAGTTAAAAAGAGTTGAACAGTTATTTGATAAAGAAAAAACCAAAACTATTCAAGACATTGCTACAGAAATTGACCAAGCCATAAAAGAGTGGGAACGCAATGGTAAAACAGGTGATAGAAAGTTTGCCGAGATAATCGCTGGAATGATTAATTGGTCTAAGACTCAATCAGATAGGGACATTAAAAACCTCTTTAGTTATTTTTATGCCAATAAAGCACAACTATTTCTGAAGACATTAGATGACAACAAGGCAAGTAGTGGAATTTTCAAGATTCTTCTTCATCAGGATAAATTATCAGTCTTAACCGATTTAGCTGAAAATCTTGATATATCCGAAAAAGACTTGCAAGACTTTTCTCAAAATCAGGCACAATTCAAAGATTTTCAAAAACTTAGAGAACAGATTTCTGAGCATGATTTTCAGGATTTAAATGTTTTGAGAAGAGAAGTCTCCTTACAAGATAGAGAAGCTATTGGTCGGGAAGGGGAAGAGTTTGTATACCATAAACTGGTTGAGAAATTTGGTGAAAGTCGTGTTAAATGGCTCAATAAAGATTCTGAAATTTACAGTCCCTTTGACTTTTTTGTTCTCGATAAAGACGAGAAAGAAAATCTGTATATTATTGACGCAAAAGCAACTGTAACTGAAGAGTCTAGCGCCGATGGGATTCCTTTTTATGTCAGTAACTCCGAGTGGAATTATTCTGAAAACAAGGATAACTATTATTTAGCTAGGGTATTTAGGATTCGGACTGCAACACCAAGAGTTAAGTTTCTTAAATTTGTCCGATTACTAGATTGTTGATGATGGAAGTAGCCTAGCAAATTTGGTATATTCGATGCCAGATAACTCAACCGTTTAGCTATAACTTAAATTTCAGCGATCGCCCACTATTGACTGCTAAAATTAAGGGCGATCGCTTGTGATGATTGTGTTAAAATATGGTTCTAGTACCCCGCAATTCTAGCTTATCTGAAAACAGTCATTGAAACATCACATAACCATCATGCAAACCAAAACGATCGCAATTCGCGTTAATGCTGAAGTTGCTAAAATATTTGAGGCTGCTTCTGAAGAACAGCGTCGTAAATTAGAGGCATTACTTAGCCTGAAA
>JBBSNU010000109.1:0-10575 GCA_038260455.1 Chroococcales cyanobacterium
CTCTGTTGCGGCCCAAACCTTTTAGGGCATTGCCCAGCCCGTTCCAGGCATAGTGGGATTTGGGGTTAATTTCTAAGGCGGTCTCGTGGGCTGCGATCGCCTCTCTGTTGCGGCCCAAACCTTTTAGGGCATTGCCCAGCCCGTTCCAGGCATAGTGGGATTTGGGGTTAATTTCTAAGGCGGTCTCGTGGGCTGCGATCGCCTCTCTGTTGCGGCCCAAAGCTCTTAGGGCATTGCCCAGCCCGTTCCAGACAATACGGTCTTTGGGGTCAATTTCTAAGGCTTTCTCGAAGGCTGCGATCGCCCCTTGTAAATCTCCTGCATAATAACATTCTCGTCCTCGCTCTAATAATTCTTCTGCTTCTTGACTTATTTCTGTTCCTATAGATTCTGACTGCGAGGTTGATTCACCTTGATTAGCCGCAGATAAATTACCTCTAGGAGAACTCAAACTCTCGTTTGCCAACAATTCAGGAACATTATCACTTATAGATGAATCATCCGCAGCAGTCAGATTCAAACTATCCCCAGCCAACAATTGCCTGCCGATATTGCCAGCAACCACACTGATTCTCCCGCAATTTGCCGCACCCAGCCGCACCATGCGCCTACCCAATTCTAAATTCGTTTGCGGGGATACCAGCAACCTTTCTCCAAATTCTTGCAGCCATTTTTCCCACTCAGCATCTTTGATTTTGCTGCCGATTAAAAAGCCTTGAATTGTGCCGCGACTCCAGCCTTGTTCAACTCCCTCTAACAACTCCATGAATTTCTGTTCGTATTCCCCAAAAGAGCGAATCGGAGTTGGCCGTGGCGGTGCTGGTGGTTTGGGTTGCGGGAAGATTTTCCGCCACAGCTTGAGGATTGTTTGCCAGATTTTTCGGATCATTGGCTGGGTGGGTGATGTGTTGTTGGTGATTGTAGCAGATTTTTGGGTTGGGTGGAGGTTTAATCGCGATTTTGCGGCGGATGAACGTTGAGGGATTGATTTATGCAGAAACATTCCACAATCTTGTAGGGGCGGGTTCACCAACCATCTATGAAACTGACAGACAATCTCATAAACCCGCCCCATCCCCGCCATTGTTTATATGAACATTTGATCGATAAATTTATCGTACATTTATATTGTTTGTGGGGGTGGGCGGGTTTATGAGATTGTTCGTTTTTATCGGGAATTGTTGGTGAACCCGCCCCTACGGATTTGGTATATTTGTATTGTTTGTGGGGGTGGGCGGGTTTATGAGATTATTCGTTTTTATCGGGAATTGTTGGTGAACCCGCCCCTACAAACCAAAATTTTGTAGGGGCGGGTTCACCAACCATCTATGAAACCGACACACAATTTTATAAACCCGCCCCATCCCCGCGATTATTGATAGGAACAATTTTTCCATAAATTTATGGTACATTTATATTGTTGGTGGGGTAGGCGGATTTATGAAATTGTGCGTTTTTATCGGGAATTGTTGGTGAGGGAAGTCCTTACAAACCAAAAATGCTGTAGATACAGTCAGGGTATCGCCTCGCAGAAAGACTATGGCAGAAATCCAAAAATTACCAAACTTAATCCAAACGGTTGCAGATATAGAATTTCCCGGCGGGCCAATATCGATCGACTCTCGATTTTATATAGATCGATCGCCCGCCGAAGCCCTAGCTTGTGCAGAAATTGGCAAGCCGGGAAGCCTGATTCGGATTAAAGCCCCCCGAAAAATGGGCAAAAGTTCGCTGATGCTGCGGATAATTCACGCCGCAGCCGATCGCGGATATCGCACAGTCACAGTAGACTTTCAGCAAGCCGACGAAGCAGTTTATGCTAGTTTAGATAAATTTTTGCGCTGGCTTTGTGTCAATGTCGCTCGCCAACTCAAACTAGAACCAAATATAGATGAATTTTGGGATGAAGATATGGGTAGCAAAGTAAGCTGCAGTCTTTATTTTGAAAACTATTTGCTAGAACAAATCGAGCCTCCCATTCTGTTGGTATTCAACGAAGTAAACCGAGTATTTGAACGCCCCAATATTGCCAAAGAATTCCTGCCGCTGCTACGTTTTTGGTACGAACAAGCGCGACAAAACGAAACCTGGCAAAAACTCCGCACCGCCGTCATTCACTCCACCGAAATTTATATTGCTTTAAGTCTCAATCAATCTCCTTTTAATGTAGGATTGCCGATTAAACTATCAGAATTTACCGCCGAACAAGTCCGAGATTTGGCGCGCCGTCACGGACTCGACTGGAGCGACAGCTATCCGGTAGAACAATTAATGAAAATGGTAGGCGGGCATCCTTATTTAGTACATTTAGCGCTCTATCACCTGGCAATTTTGCAGCAAAATCGCCAGTCTGCAGGGGAGAATGAACCTGATGGCGAGCAAGGGCGCTCCGAGTTGGAACAACTGTTAACAGAAGCTCCTACTCACAGCGGAATTTATAGCGACTACCTACGCAATCAGTCGATCGCCATTCAACAGCAGCCAGAACTCGCTTCGGCATTTCAACAAGTTGTCCGTGCTAAAAATAGCATTCACCTGGAACCTTTGATCGCCTATCAGCTAGACAGCATGGGACTTGTCAAACTAGAAGGAAATAACTGTAGCTTGTCTTGCGAATTGTATCGCCTGTATTTTCAAGAACAAAATTTGTGCAAGGACAGTTTTTCGGCTGTTGTTTTTGAGGAATTGCAGCAAGAAAATCAAAGGCTGCAAGGTTTGGTGAATGTGGACGAACTTACTCAAATTGGCAACAGACGGCATTTTGACAGTTGCTTGCGAGCGGAATGGAAACACATGGCTCGCGACGGGTTGCCGATATCTTTAATTTTGTGCGATATCGATTATTTTAAAATATATAATGATACCTACGGACATCAAGCAGGAGATCATTGTTTGCGATCGGTAGCTCAGGCAATTCGCGGAGCGCTGCAGCGTCCTGCTGATGTAGCCGCTCGCTACGGCGGCGAAGAGTTTGCTGTTATTTTACCTCACACTGATGCGGCGGAGGCTCTGCTTGTTGCCGAACACATTCGAGTAAAAGTTAAAGATTTGAATATTGTTTTTCACCCGGAGACGGTTGACTGTCTGCCCAATTCTGTGGTGACAATTAGTTTAGGAATTGCCAGCGTTGTGCCCGGGCCGCAAAATGATGAAGCAACGCTGGTACTTGCTGCTGATGAGGCTCTCTACGACTCGAAAAGACAGGGGCGCGATCGGCTGACTGTGAGCACGCTTTTGAATTTTCGATTTGCTGTTGTTAATTGAGTTCTTCGGAAGCTACTCGGCGGTTGAAACCGCTACTATACAAAGGAAGTCCGCCTGGTGCGCGGACTCAATAATTTTTCAATAGCGCGGCACGGTGCGATCGACTACCATTGAGTAAGCATCGATGCCGCCAACGATATTTTTAACGTTGGTAAATCCTCGATCGGTCAACCAGTGGCACATTTGAGCCGATCGCACTCCGTGATGACACAGCACGAGGGTTTCTGTGTCGCGATCGAGTCTAGCGTCAATTTCACCAGACCATTCGGCAAACTCGCTCAGCGGAAAAGCTACAAATCCCGGCAGCGCCGCGAGTTCAATTTCGTAAGGTTCGCGCACGTCTACAAGCTGCAATTTATTAGCATTAGTTTCTGCTAAATAGCGACCTAATTCTTCGACTGTAATTTGAGCAAACATTTCTGACATTTGATTATAAAAAAAGAAGTCATTAGTCATTAGTCATTAGTCAGGAGTGTGAGCGTCTCCGCTCGCGAACCTTAGTTATGAATCTATTAACAGTTAACAGTTGACAGTTAACAGTTAACAGTTAACAGTTGACAGTTAACAGTTAACAGTTGACAGTTAACAGTTAACAGTTGACAGTTAACAGTTAACAGTTGACAGTTAACAGTTAACTGTTAATAGTGATTAATTGAGCCGCGAAGGCGGTGGCATTAGCTCCACGGGAGGAGTAGGTGCAGGACGCCCGTCCAACTGGCTCACACTCTCCCTCGGATCGAGACAAGTGGCAATTAACCTGTCAGTGGGAAAGTCGAGCCTGCCGCTCAACCCGACGACGCATTCAGCAAACAGTTCTGGTAATAAACTGCGGCGGCACCCATCAAGCACTAACAGAGCAGCAGCAGGTTGAGTTTTAGTTTTGCTATTAATGTTCACTACGCAAGTAGTCAATTCGTCGGGCCGCCTCACCCGCCGACAGGTAGATAGGGCTTCGACACCAGAAATATTTGTTTTGCGGTTGATTTGGAGGGCGCATCTAGATATGTCGCGGGGGTGGAGCGCGTCGGCACAAGCTGCTGCTGCTGCCTCGGCCCCGATTCCGGCTTCGATTAATTCCTTAGCGCAGACGCGATAGGGATTTTGAGTGCGAGGGAATCTCAGAGTGATGGCTGATGCTGGCGAAATTGGCAGTGCTGCTGCTAACAAACTCAGCGCGACTAAGGGAGTGCCGAGAGCCAACATCCAGCGCGGTGCTGGCTTTGGGGAAGCAGTGCGGAAAAATTTGGGGTTGTGCATGGCAGCTCGATTTGTGAGTTTTTTGGGCTGGTTGGGTCGATCGCGCGATCGGCTTTTACTTCAAAATTTACCGCACATTCTGGATCGCGCTGCGGTCGATCGATATTTTTTATTGATATTTGTTGGAATTTTGACAGTCACAAACATATAATATATAGTCTGCATAAAATTGCAGACAGAAATTAGAGAGGAAAATAAATGTCTCGATATCGAGGCCCCCGATTAAGAATCGTCCGTCGCCTAAAAGAGTTACCGGGTCTAACCCGCAAAACTCCCAGACGGGATTATCCGCCTGGGCAGCATGGTCAAAACCGCAAAAAGCTCTCTGAGTACGCGGTTCGATTGCAAGAAAAGCAAAAACTCCGTTTCAATTACGGTGTGACGGAACGCCAATTGCTCCGTTACGTCCGCAAAGCCCGCCGTGTCACCGGCTCCACAGGTCAAGTGTTACTGCAATTCTTGGAAATGCGCTTGGACAATACTGTGTTTCGGATGGGAATGGCTCCAACCATTCCGTCCGCTAGACAATTGGTAAATCACGGTCACATTACTGTGAACGATCGTGAAGTGAACATCGCCAGCTATCAGTGCAAGCCTGGTGAAGTGATTGCAGTGAAAAATAAAGAGCGATCGCGCACAATGGTTGAAGCTAATCTCAAAGACCCAGGCTTGGCTAACTTGCCCAGTCACTTGGAATTTGATAAGCAAAAAATGGTTGGCAAAGTCAACGGCGTTGTCGAACGCGAGTGGATTGCTCTTCAGATTAATGAACTGCTAGTCGTGGAATACTACTCGCGTCAAGCTTAATTTATTAGTCATTAGTCGTTGGTCATTAGTCATCAGTTAGTTGCTAGCAAAGAATTAAGAATTGGGTACGCACTCTGTGATTAGTTAATTGCTACTGAATAACTAGGGCTAAGGACTGAGGACTAAGAATTAATAATTTTCAATACTCCCATCCCCTAAAAAGGGATGGGATTTTTTGAAGGTTTCGCTTCAAATACCCCTAAGCTTTTTTCCTATTTTCTTGAATTTTTTAACGGTACTTAAACAATAGACCTCTTGCAAAAGTCTGGACGCGATAATTTTTAGGAAAATGCCAAGTGTACCGTTCAGGGGGCGCTTGTCGCCCCCAAAGCAAAAGCATTACAATAGAGTGAAGTCAAACTTCTGAGTTTGACTCTCAACAGTTTAAGTTTTTTAAATTTTTGTAACAATTGCCAACATAGTCTTGCAGCAGTTGGCTATCTAATTTATGATCCAGATGGGGAGGTTATAAGGACAATGAAATACATTAAGTTTCAAAAAATTGCTCTAACCGCTGCTCTGATCTGTGCGACCACAGCCGGTTTTAACAGCAAAGTTATGGCACAACAGGTGCAGGTCTTAGAGTCCACAAAGACTATTACTGGGAGAATCGATTCTTCATCAAGTCTTGTTCCTGTTCCCGGTGGTTCAGCTCAAGGTGTTAAATACACTTTTGAGGCACAGGCAGGAGATTATATTGAAATCAATGCTACGAGAGATGAAGGTTCTAGTCTCCTTTTTCAGTTGGTTGTCTATCCCCCAAGTGGATCGCCAATCAAAATTGAGAATCCAACTCCAGCTACTATCCCAGAGATCAGATTTCTGCGATATTCCATTGGTGTCGGAGGGACTTGGAAAGTCACCGTTGCTTCTGCCCCCGGTAATCTTCTAGGAGGAAACTACCAAATCAGCCTCTTGATTAAACGCAATGGCAATGTGGTGCAACCCCAACAACCGCAACAAGAGTTGTCTTATGCGGATCAGGTGATGAAAAAACACGGTTTAAACTTAACAGCTTGCAGTACCCCTGATGTCGTTGCAGTAATTGACATTGGAGGTGAAAAAAGATGTGTAAGCAATTGGGTAGGAGGACCTGGAAATTGGGTTTACAATCGAGATAAAGATGATATCACCCGCAAAGAACCTGCCGATCCCTATATTGCAACGATCAATAGTTGGGGAGCAACTCGCGTCGATTGTAATGCAGTCACGGCTGTGGTTAGGATTGCTTTTGAAGCGAACAAAGCTTACTGCATTCAACCGACTTCAGAAGTACCGGCTGGGAACTACACCTACGATCGCGCAACGGGACAGATTTTGCGCCAGAATGCTGTTTCCCCACCCCCTATCTACACTCCTGATCCACTCAATACACCGCCTGACGACGGATCAGTATTCTGAGTTGTTGTTACAAGCCGTAAAAAATTGCGGATTAATTGATAATAACAACTTGATGACCTGGGTGCTTTTATTCAATGCTTTCGCTTATTTTATTAGGAAACAAACATCATGAAATCTCAATGGCTCGCTTCCCTTTCATGTTTAGCAATGGCTCTCGCAGGTATGGTGACGTTAACCAGTGAAGCCCAAGCTCAACGAATTGGACCTTCCATTCCTACTGGCGGCGGCGTCCCAGTAGGGCCTCCTCCACCACCCCCAGCAATGACAACTGTTCGTTGTGCAGGTAGACAAACAGTCGCTCAAAAGAATGGCGGCCAACCAGCAGTAGTTATTGAATGGGATACAACATACTTTGGAGATACATATTCTCCTGAAACCCGCTGCCAAATGGTTTCCCCTAGACTGCATAATGCAGTCAGGGCGAATGGAGGAACTTTTCGAGGAATAAATTTTGTTAGTGGAGTTGTCAACGGGCAACTGGTCGTTTGTGTTCTAGGGAGAGGTCAATCTGGGTGCAACTCCGGCAATATGTTGTTTACCCTCAAGCCAGAAAATCGACCTCGCGTTGGACAAATTCTGCAAGAGTTAACGAAGTTTTCAGTAACAGGATCGACTACTATTAGGGAAGATAGTGGTGAGGGAATAAGAGTCGATATCAGTGATTTAGACCAGGAATTAGGAACTTCCGATCCGGCCTATGCACCTCAGTCTCCCTCTCAACCTGCTCCCAACGATGCGGGGTTCTAATCTCTGATCGTAATCAATCCCCAAAAATTAACCAGAAAGAATCTTTTGTAGGGGCTGTCCTGTAGAGGCATCCCCTACTCTTTTAAACTTGATGTTTATTGGCTGACAATGGAGTTATTATCTACCTTAATTGGGTTACAATTATTCGCTATTAGTCCGGTATTGCGCGAATTGTCAAGGGGTTGGGGGGTTCCATTTCCCACTCATCCCCAGAGTTCAATCATTAATACCGCAACCGTTCAACCCTCCCAAACACTAACTTCCCGTTTACCGGCAGTCGGGGTAGCAGTTCCAGAAATTGCTAGACAAGCTACCGTTAGAATCCTCACAGAACCCGGTTTAGGATCGGGTGTAATTATCGATCGCCAAGGACAAACCTATACAGTATTGACTTGCTATCATGTTGTGGAGAATAGCTATTACAACAAATACACAGTTCTTACCTCAGACGGTCAATCCTATCACGCTGAATGGCGGCGGTCTGTTCAGTTCGCAAACTTAGATTTAGCCTTAGTTCAGTTTACCAGTAACCAATCCTATCGAGTCGCTACCATAGATTTACAACCCCTTGCACTCGGAGAATTAGTTTATGCCTCTGGATTTCCGAATTGGTATTGGCCCAACCAAAATTCACCTTTAAGTACAAAGGAGTGGGGAAATAAAGCGTACCGTTTAACGGTGGGAAAGGTGGGAATGTTATTGAAGCGAACGCTTCCCAACGGATACCAACTCGGTTACACCAATGAAGTTGAAAATGGCATGAGTGGAGGCCCAGTTTTTAATCAATATGGTCGATTAATTGGCATTAATGGCCGCCTTAAGTATCCGTTTCAAGGAATTGATGTGTTTAAATTTGAGGATGGAACAGTTCCTTCAGAAGAGCTATTTCAACAAATGGAAGCCTTAAGTTGGGCGATTCCCATTTCGCGGTTTCAGAAACCCAAAACTCCTCCGGCTTCAGAAACATTATTTTAGAAATCTGAGCAAGAGTTTTTATACAATTAGAATTGATGATATTAACAATTATGATTCTCTCCCGTCGAGGCTCTAGCATTTTATCGATGTTTTTAGCGTTAATTACAGCGATCGGCTTAATTCTATTAAGTTCACCTTCTCAAGCAATTATACCCGATGATATCGATGCGATGTCTTCCCAAACCACAGTTTTAATTGGGGAAGCTTTAAAAAAAAGTGATGGAGGGCTAGAAACATTTAATCCCGGTTCGGGTGTGATTGTTGCCCGCAGTGGTAATATTTATTATGCAGTCACCAATACCCACGTTGTTAAACAACCTAACAGTGAAGGTCTTTGGGGGGTTGTGACTTGGGATGAAAAATTTCATGAAGTTCGCGATGTTGGGGATAATATCATTCGATTTGGGAACTATCAGTCTAGGGAGTTACCCATCGGAGGATTTGACCTCGCCTTAGTCAAATTCACCAGTAATGATAATTATCCAATTGCTGTTATGAGTAATTCTGAACAGATTCAAGTGAATGAGCCAGTTTATCTATCCGGTTGGCCTAAACCAGAAGGAGGCGTTGCTGGTATTGTGCGTGTTTTTAGTCCAGGTCAGTTAGTTAAAGTTGATAATACTCCCTTTTCAAATGGGGGGTATAACATTATGTATAATAACTGGACTAAACCGGGGATGAGTGGCAGTCCAGTTTTTAATCAAGATGGAGAATTAATCGGGATTCATGCTGCTGGAAGAAGACAAGGGGATAATTACTGCATCGATCGGGAGTTAAATCTTAGTAGTAGTTGTGGAATTCAAGCGGTTTATTTGATTAGTCAAATAGAAGCTAAGCAGATTAGACTAACTTTTAATCCGCCACCTGTCAATCCTTCGGTAATTTCTAAAGGAAGGGCAAATAAAGCTGAAGCCGATGTCATTCAGGATGTGTATAAAATATTTAATCGTGTAGAATCACAACTCAGAGATTGTCCAACCGGAGTCCTTATTGATGAATCTGGATGTGAAAGTTGGTAGTGCTAAAAAGTAGCGATTTTTGCCTTCTCGATTATTTTCTCTAAATCATTGAACCTTACCCAAAAAAAGATTCAATGACAGTTCGTTGAATTCTAACAACTCTCTACCAATCTAAAAACAATGAAAAACTTAACCTTACTTCCCAGCAATAACATCTTTTCAGCTTTAGATAGTAATAACAAGAGCACACTTAATACAGGGGAAATAGCAACTTTAACGAATAACCTGAAGTTTGCTCAACAAATTAATACTCCTGGTTCAGAAAATCTTTTTCCTGTCACTGGCCGTATTCAAGGAACAAAATTTACCAACGATCTCAATCGTAACGGATTTTTTGACGCGGGAGAGGATCTACCTCAGCCGGGTGTTACCATCTTTTTAGATCGGAATAACAACGGTCAACTGGATATAGAAGACTTACAAACCCAAACAGATAGTTTAGGTGGTTATTCCTTCCCAAATTTACTCCCCGGCACCTATACTGTTCAAGAAATTGTTCCCGCAGGTTTCGAGCGTCTTACTCCAGTTGGAGCTATTACTGTCGTTGCTAATCAGACCATTAACTTTGACATTGTTAATGGTTTTCGTTTTGTACCAATACCACCAACTGTCACTGGCCGTATTCAAGGAACAAAATTTATTGATGTCAACAATGACAGGACTTTTACACCGGGAATCGATCAACCTCAGTCAGGTGTCACCCTATTTTTAGATCAGAATAACAACGCTCAACTCGATAGCGGAGAATCACAAACCCAAACAGATAATTTAGGTGCTTATTCCTTCTCGCAATTACCCTCCGCCACCTATACTGTTCAAGAAATTGTTCCCGCAGGGTTCACTCGTGTTACTCCTGTTCAAGCTGTTACTGTCGTTGCTAATCAGCCGATTAACTTTGACATTGCTAATGCACAAATACCACCAATAGTCACTGGTAGTATTAGTGGCAGGAAATTTATTGATGTCAACAATGACAGGACTTTTACACCGGGAAGGGAGCAACCTCAGCCAGGTGTCACCCTATTTTTAGATCAGAATAACAATGCTCAACTGGATATTGGAGAATTACAAACCCAAACAGATAATTTAGGTATTTATTCCTTCC
>JBBSNU010000110.1:0-10565 GCA_038260455.1 Chroococcales cyanobacterium
CCCACACCCCCGATCGCCCCAGCCATCAAAGCGGTGTAACCGAGGTATAAATGCACAGGACGCATTTGAAAGCCTTCGGCTGAATCCGAGTCGGAAACAGACAAATAGGTGTTAGTAATTATTGAACTCGGAGCCGGTTTGGGCAAAGCATTCGCCATCGCGGTGCCGTCTAGTCCCAAGGCATCGCCCAACCTGCGGATAAAACCTCTAACGTAAATATCCTGGGGCAGTTTCTCGATTTCCCCATTTTCGATCGACTCAATGTGGTGCAGCGGGACGAGAGTTTGACTGTGGAGTTGTTGGAGGGATAGCGATCGAATTTGTCGCCCCTTGCGTAATTCTATACCCAACTCCCGCAGAGACTCTTCTCGCTGTTGAAATGCGATTGATGCTTCTTCTTCCTTGGTGAGTTTTTTCGGCTTCTGAGGAAAACCGAACCCCAGGAAAGATTTTGCAGGGGCGATGACAGTTGCTGGTGCAGCCGACTCAGCTTTAATTTCGTCTTGAGGCGCTGGTTGCTCTTCTTCTGAAGAGTTATTTTCTTTCTCGCCATCTTCTGTCTCCACCTCGGTTTTGGGGGGCGCTTCCACAGCAGCGCTGCGCCAATAGAACACAGGATCGGGTACTGACGGCTCTAATTCTCTAACCGATAGGGCGGCGGGAGTTGCAGCAGCGAAAGTCTCTTCTACAACTTGGATTTCCGTGTTGTTTGGTTTGCTAAACCGGTCAAATGCCAGCTTGACGGCTTCTCTGCTAACTGCTCTAATTAAAATTTCAGCAGCAGATGCTGCTTCGCCCAACATGGTTTGCAAGCTAGCTAGAGCGTGGCTGTAGGTGTCGCTACAGAGGAGTTCAGCTTCTATTTGACCGAGGACAGAACGAAAACTTTCTTGAGAAATTTCAATAGTTGCGTGATCTGTCACCCCAAAATAAGCCTCGGGTTTCAGTGCCATGATGTTTGTGTTGTCTTGCTAGAAGGTATCTGAGTAAGTTCTTCGACAGCTTGGCATTGATTCCGGAGGAGGAGAGAGTGAGAGGTTCGTAGTGAGGACTTTAGTCCGCATCGATTCGGGTTCGGGAGAGTGAGAGGTTCGTAGTGAGGACTTTAGTCCGCATCAATTCGGGTTCGAGAGAGAGAGTGAGAGAGTAAGAATTCCCAATTACCGATTACCGATTACCGATTTCAATTTTCTATTGCTTGTGGATGCGATCAAGCAACCAAAGAGCCCCGACAATTCCGACAAAGTGGGCAACTGTGGCGTGAGTATTTGCCAATACCACAAATATGTCTAAAGGCTGAATAAATCTGCTGAAATCGACGGCGGCTCCGAACAAAGCTTGCGGCTGAGCTAGAGATTTGGCTAAAAGCGTGCCGCTGATGGCTTCTGCACCGATCAGCGTCAGCAGCATTCCTGACAAATTGGCGATCAGAGTCAACTGAACCTGTTTGATGGTGTCTGCTTTTTTGGGGCGGACAGCGCCTGCGGGCGATCGAAGTTGTTTCGACAAGCGAGTGAAACTCCAAGCGCGAAATACGCTGTAACCAAGAACTGCCAGCCCGCAAATTGCAAAAAATACGCCGCCACCGGTGCCGGCACTGGTTGAGCGAGCAGCGGTGGCGCTAGGGATGGCGAAGGGGATGGCAAAGAGCAAAATGATCGCCGCTACCACCGCTAGCACTGACTGCACCCAGAAGCAAATCCAGCCTGCTGTACGAAGGGCAGAGGCAACTCGCTGTACGGCTACAGGAGGCTTATCGGTATCTAACTGATTCGTCATATTTTAAGCGGATATAGTTTAAGTGGCTTGAGTTAGCAGCAGTTTTTTTTAGCGCGGACGGTTGATGGCGGTTAACCCTCTTTATAATGGAAGCAGAAATGTTTAAGATTTGTAACTGACATTCGATTTCACATTAGAACAGCGTCGATCGCAAGGTATATAAAGCAATGGCACAACTACAACCCACCGTCACTCCCAAACTCGAACAACCAAAGTTTGGCTTTAACAGCTACGCGGAACGCCTTAACGGTCGAGCTGCGATGATCGGTTTTTCCCTAACTGTAATTATCGAGTATGTCACAGGCCAGGGGTTGCTGGCTTGGTTAGGTCTCAACTAATTTTAGCAATGGCGCGGTCAGTCGATTTTAGATTTTAGATTTTAGATTTTAGATTTGACTCCACAGATTCATCTGGGAGGAGGAACAGGAGTCTAAAATTCGGGGATTGACCCTAAGCTAGCGTCGGGGGCTGATACCATTTTTGGGGCCCGTCAGCCTCACAGTTGGTCTAGACTGTCACTCGCAAGGGCGTCACCCTGCTGACCGCGACAAATTCGGGAATTGATTAGAATATGAGTGAGAAAGAACCAAGCGACTTCTCTGTTGACAGAGATCGGTTGACGGAATGCAATAGCTGGCTTGGGGAGCGATATTTCGGATGAAATTTTGATTTGACAGGCTTGGCAATTTAGCCTCGCTCCCGTACAATTCCCCACAGGGGAGCAGATTAATTTAGGTGAAGCTAGTCTCAACTAGAAATCCCGATCGCACCGCCGACTCTAAGTTTTAGAGTTTGTAAATAAATATAGAACAGAGTAAAACAAAATGAATGCTTCATGGACGCGACTTTTGAGGTCTGCTTACCGTAAAGAGCCAATTACCAGCTTTATGGTGACGGTGGGCGTTGTCGATGCAGCGATCGGCGGCATCGGCGCTAGCGGTTCTTTGTTGGCTTTTGGGCTTGGTACTGCTGGGGTGGCGATGGCCCTCCGTTGGTGGCAAGTTTACCGCTCTGGAGCCGAACAGCCCGCACCTGCTACCGAATACTATCTTCCTCCTCAGTCTTCTCGATCTCAGTTGCCCACGCTCAACAACGTGTCTAAGAAAAATCATCCTTATTAAGTCGATCGGGCAATGGGACTCTGGAATGTGGCGATCGACTTTATAGAGCTGAGGCAGTATCGAGATCAGACCAGAAAAGTCTTTCGCTGCTCGATTTTTGAGGCTTGGTTGATGAATATTTCTGTTGCCGACAAATTGTACAAAATTGGCTCCGTAGCTGCCTGTAGCGGTTTTTCGGTGAAAACTGTTCGCTACTATGAGCAAATGGGCTTGCTGTCTCCGGCGGTAAAGCGATCGCCCGCTGGTTATCGGTTGTTTGGCGAGGCAGTATTCAAAAGGTTGGCGTTTATTAAACGCTCTAAAACTTTGGGTTTGAGCCTTCAGGAGATTAAGGATATTTTACAAGTTCGCGATCGGGGAGAATTGCCTTGCTCTGAAGCAAAGCGGCATCTAACTTTGAAGGTAGAGGAAATTTCCGGGCAAATTGCAGCGTTAGAAACTTTGAAAGGGGAGTTGCAAGGTATTCTCAACCGCTGGGAAGAGCAACCCTCGCGCGATCGGATTAGTAGCACGATTTGTCCGAACATTCAGCGGGATTGAGCAACGGCAAAAAGATACAAAAAAAGGGAAGGAATTATAGGTTTCCTTCCCTTGCTTGTTTGGTGGGTGGTTTGGGCGATCGTTTGGGCGATCGTTTTGAGCTTTTAAATGTTTTCGCAAAGTTTGCTGTTGCTTTTTGAGCTGTCGAGCCCTGGCTGAGCCGCCTTTACCGAAAAATTGGGTTTAAAGCCCCGTCATAAGCTCGACGGCTTTTGATTCAGATTTTAGAGGATCAAGGAGCAGCGAATCAAGAGTCTTAATATTTCTTGATACCAAGGAGCCATTCAATCACTGTATACTAAAAGTATGAAAACCTTGAAATTTAAGCTGTATCAACACAAAAGGAATAGATTTCTTAAGCGGTCAATTAATGCCGCAGGAGTCATCTACAACCATTGTATTGCGCTCCACAAGCGGTACTATCGAATGTGGGGCAAACACTTAAATTGCGCTCAACTTCAAGCTCATATTGCTCTGCGGCGAAAACGCAAAGAATTTTGGCAATTAGTTGGCTCTCAAGCAGTACAAGATATTTGTCAACGAATTGAAAAAGCGTACCAGTTGTTTTTCAAGCACCATAAAAGAGGAGTTAGACCGCCGAACTTCAAGAAGGTTCGCAAGTACAAATCATTCACCCTTAAGCAAGCTGGTTATAAATTTTTGGGAGGCAATCGGATCAAGATTGGGCAGAAAGTCTATCAATATTGGAATTCCCGAGAAATTGAGGGGACGGTCAAAACACTAACCATTAAACGCACCCCACTGGGTGAATTGTTCATGGTCGTTGTTGTTGACAGTGTTATCGAACCTGAAATCAAAGTCGAGACGAGTCACATCGCTGGGTTTGATTTCGGTTTGAAAACATTCCTCACAGTTTCGGATGGTTCTAAGATTGAGTCGCCTCAATTCCTCAAGCAATCGCTCACTGCTATCAAAAAAGCCAGCAGTCAACACTCTCTTAAGGTGAAAGGTTCGGCTAACCGCGAAAGAGCTAGGAAAAATTTAGTCCGCAGACATGAAGACGTTGTAAATCGTCGTTCTGACTGGTTCTGGAAATTGGCTCACGCTCTAACCGATAGATTTGATGTGCTTTGTTTTGAGACGTTAAATCTTAAAGGAATGCAACGCATTTGGGGACGCAAAATATCTGATTTAGCTTTTGGGGAGTTTCTGAAAATTCTGGAATGGGTTGCTCAGAAAAAAGATAAGCAGGTGATTTTTATTGATCGATGGTATCCATCCAGTAAGACTTGTTCAAATTGCGGTCATGTCCTAACAGAATTGGATTTGTCGATCAGAGAATGGCGTTGTCCATCTTGTGAGTCTGTAAATGGACGAGATGAAAACGCAGCTAAAAATGTTTGTGCGGTTGGGGCCTCGACCGCTAAGCTAGGCGATGTGAGACAGGCGAAAGCCTGCAATTGCTGTTCGATCTTAGAATCCCCGCGCGTTTACGCCGGGGAGTATGTCAACTTTGGAGTTTCTGCCCTCGCTGCGGGGAGACTCCCAACTTTTTAATCTCATGTTTTTACTTTTTTGCACTACTTCCATAATACACCGCCACAATTTCACTGTCAAGTATTTTTTAGACAGATGTTTGCTAGTATCGATCGTTGACCGATTTGGACTTGCTACTTGCTATAGCGATGCTGCGCCACAAGCACCCGGAGGCGTGATGGTGCGCGTTGCACACCCTACTTGGTACTTGCACCCGGAGGCGTGATGGTGCGCGTTGCACACCCTACAATTGAAGTTGTTTGCGTGCAATTATTACTCAAAATACTCCGCCGGAATCGCAGCATCGGTAAAAATTGGCAAGGTATCCCAATTGTTTACCCATTCCGGCAATTGCGTTACTTTTTTGAGTTGAAGCGACAATTCTATTAAGGAAAATTCTAAATTATAAAAATCTTGAATAATTTCGGCTTTCAAAAAGATTTCATTTTGAGTTAAATCGGGAGCATTAGTCGCGATTGCAATGGTGTTACCCATATCTAAATTGAATAAATAAACTTGTGCGAACACAGTTTGAATGGTTTTTACCGCCGCCGCATTAAATTTTTGCTTGTGGAACAAATTGACAACTACAGCACCCGCGCTGGATAAGCGAGTTTTGCAAAGTTGGTAAAATTCTTGTGTCACCAATTTATAGGGCATATAGCCGCTACCAAAACCAGCATCGACAATAATTATATCATTTTTTACGGTGGTATTTTGTGCGACAAGATATTCGCGACCATCTTGAATGGTTACTTTTAGTTTGTCGTCTAATTGAATTCCAAAAAACTTTTGAGCAACTTCGACTACTATGGGGTCAATATCGGTACATTCGACGCTCGCGTGAGGGAAGTAGTGGTGAAAATAGTTGGGAATGCTGCCGCCGCCAAAGCCGATTATATATATTTTTTGGGGTGAACTTTTCCAGACTAATGCTAGCATCATTGCTCTGGCATAGGGGAAAATTAAGTTTAGTGGATTGTTGAGGTCTAAAATTGATTGAGCTACGTTGGTGGTTAAGGTTTCTGTGTCTGCTAAAAGTAAGAGTAAAAATGATTTAATTTTTTTGACTGCTATGCAGTTGTCGCCGTAATTTTGTTGAAATAGAGTGCCGTCTGGTTGTTGCTGCAGCCAATTGATTTGTTGGCGAATAGCTGCTAAATTGCTATTTTGCCGATCGCCTAAATAATCAGTCATATCATGATAAATTTAAAATTAGGGAATTAGAGCGTGTCCTGTGAACTACCACAAAAAAACGGACTAAAGTCCGCACTACGAACCTGCAACCCAAGAACGGACTAAAGTCCGCGCTACGCACCTGATTTATTGCGGTCAACCCATCGGACATCATATTACTTATTCACGGAATCAATAAATTTAATTGCTCAGCAAAATAGTCGATATCTCAGAGAGATATTCGCGCAGAAACCGGGTTTTTAACGCGCAGTGCGTCCAGGACTATTACTGTTGAGTATCATAGTTAAAAACCGAGGTACAGTTTCATTTTTTTTTGAAAAAATTGGTATCACATCTCAAATGTTAAACCTAATAATAGCGCAATTCCTGCGATCGCCCCAATGACCCCCAACACAGCCCGAAGGCTGACTTTTTCGCCTGCTAGCACGGCTAAAGGCAGTACAAACAGGGGACTGGTAGAACTGAGTGCTTGAGCGATGGCTGCGGGCGCATATTTCAGCGAAGTCTGTTGCAGGAAAATTCCGAGATACGTTCCTAAAAAAGCTGCTAAAATTATTGCACCTAATATTTTTGGCGCTTTTAATTGTTTGCAAGTGTCAAGGTTTGTTCTGTTCAAAAAGCACAGCATGATTGCCATTCCCCCGCTCAAACGCAAGGCCGCTGTCCACAAGGGATCGATATCTATTTGATTGAAGGCGGCGCGGGATAAAACTGCTCCGGCAGCGTGGGCTGTTTGTCCTAATAAACTAATCCCTAATCCTTGCCAAAGATGTTTGGATGGTAAGGTGGTTTCGGCTGTTCGTTCGGCAATTACCCAAGCTACGCCACAGATTGTTAACAGAATGCCTGTACAAGCAATGGGCGATAACTTTTCTTGCAAAAAGATGAAGCCCAATAAAGCTGTTAAAGGGGGAGATAGGGTTTCTAAAAGCAGCGCTCGTCTCGCACCTAAATATTTTAATACGATAAAGAAAGCGGTGTCTCCGATGCCAATTCCTAATGCGCCGCTGATGAGCAGCATTGCTAAAATATTGGGGTTGACGGCGGGTAAGGATTTGCCTAAAATTAGTATAGTGGCTAGAAGCATCAAAAGGGCGATCGCGCCTTTGAGCAAATTTAGCACGACTGCCGGGATTTGCTGTCCTACTCGCTGCCAGATTATGGAAGATAAAGCCCAGACAAATGCAGCGCCTAAAGCGGCGATTTCACCCATAAATTATTTGTTATTTGTTATTTGTTATTTGTTATTTGTTAGTTGTTAGTTGTTAGTTGTTAGTTGTTAGTTGTTATTTGTGAGGAGACCTATGCCCTATGCCCAATGCCCAATGCCCAATGCCCAATGCCCAATGCCCAATGCCCAATGCCCAATGCCCAATGCCCAATGCCCTATGCCCTATGCCCTATGCCCAATGCCCTATGCCCTATGCCCTATGCCCAATGCCCTATGCCCTATGCCCTATGCCCTATGCCTATATAAATATAGGGCTCCAGATTTATCATCTGGAGCCCTATATTTATTAAGCTCTAAGAGCAGTGGGCAGGGAGAGAATCGAACTCTCATACCTTTCGGTGTCAGATTTTGAGTCTGATGCGTCTACCAATTTCGCCACCCGCCCTTTTTATTGGCTTCACCATCATAAAGCGCCGATCGATTTTTGTCAAGCAAAGATTCATAATCTTTTGAACTTGCCCAGCGATCGATCTCTCTGGCGCGCAATACTGGTACAGGATGGGACAACTGAGCCGTTTGAGCTTGTTTGAGCATTTCCCCCAGTTCCGTGCTGCTGAGGTCATCGTAGGCTCGCGCTTGAACCAAGAACGCATCTAGATTAAGTTTCGGTGCTAACGTCGGCGAACCTCCGGCCAGTTTCATCAACACCGATGCTACCACTCTGGGGTCTTGGGTGGCGAGCAAGGCGGCGCGATCGCACGTAAATTCTGCACACCGCAACCATTCGAGCATTTGCGCCTGCAAACCCTGGGCGAGTATGGTTCCCACAGGCGAAATTTGACCGGCGGCCAATACAATTAAATTAGCCAGAGTCAGGTAAACTCCGTGCTCGCACTTCAAATGCCCCAACTCGTGAGCGATTACTGCCTTAACTTCCTCGTCTGTGAGCAAATCAATCAGCGAAGTGTGCATCACCACAAACGGCTGCTTTCCACGCATCGCAAAGGTGTAAGCATTCGGCATCGGATGCTGGCGGACATAAAGCTGCGGCACCTCCAAATCAAGAGTTTTGCAGGCATCCACTAGCAATTGATGCAGGTGCGGCAATTGATTTTCGCCGACTTGGACGCTGGAAGCCAGATTTTCGAGCCTGAAAAACTGTTCGCCAAGTTGTCCCAGCAACTGCCGCACAATCAAATCTAATCCGGGGAGTTGTTTGAGAGAGTTGGTTGCTGCCAAGTCTAGCGGGTGGCGAAACTGGTCTGCTTTTAAACCTCGGAGCGGGATGTTCGACATTTTAGTCCTGGGTCATTATTAGTGCGAGCGTCCCCGCTCGCGAACCTTATTGGTCATTAGTTGTTGGTCATTAGTCATCAGTCATTTTGCATAAGTCTTCGATTGATAAGTCAACCGCAGAGTTAAGGCAGATTAACACAGATGCAACGCAGATAATTTCCAGATAATTTGCCAATGAAAACAATCTTGTCTGCTGGCTAATGACGTTCCCGAGCGGGGACGCTCGGACTAATGACTAATGACGTTCCCGAGCGGGGACGCTCGGACTAATGACTAACTAACAGTTTAAGCTCGATCGCGCGGGATTGACAGGAGCCTCAGCCTTAGTTTGGTCTTCTCCCTCCTTGAGACGCCGCATTTTCGCTCCCAATTTTTGCAGCTTCACCTCCAATTGCTCGTAGCCGCGGTCTAAATGCTGCAAGCTGCTGATTGTGGTTACGCCATCGGCTGCAAGTCCCGCCACCACCAAAGCCGCTGAAGCCCGCAAATCTGTTGCTACTACCGGCGCTCCTGACAGCATCGAGACTCCGCGCACTACGGCGACATTGCCTTTAACGCGAATGTCTGCGCCCATGCGGTTGAGTTCTGCTACGTGGCGCAAGCGGTTCTCAAATACTGTTTCTTTGATGATGCTGTCTCCTTCGCTCAGAGTCAGCAAAGCCATAAACTGAGCTTGCATATCTGTGGGGAAACCAGGGTAGGGCAAGGTTTCGATGTCAGTGGCGGTGTGAGTTTGGCCGGGAATTATTCGCAGAATGTCGGGGGATTCTGTAATAATTTTTGCCCCCATTGTCTGCAATTTGGCAATGACTGCAGTCAGGTGGTCGGGAATGACCGGCGACAAACTGATTTCTGAGTGGGTGATGGCTCCTGCTATTAAAAATGTTCCGGCTTCGATGCGATCGGGAATAATTGAATAGTCTACCGCGTGCAGTCTCGGAACTCCCGAAATGACGATCGTATTTGTACCCGCGCCTTGAATTTGGGCTCCCATCGCGCGGCAGAAATTCGCCAAATCGATGACTTCCGGCTCTTGAGCCGCATTTTCAATGACGGTTTCTCCTTCGGCCAGAGTCGCCGCCATCATCAAAGTTTCGGTTGCGCCGACACTGGGGTAGTCCAAATAAATTTTGGCTCCTTTGAGACGGCGGTTTGGCCCTTTGACGTAAGCGTGAACTGTACCGTGGTCGATGTGGACTTCAGCGCCTAGGGCTTGCAGGCCGCGAACGTGGAGTTCTACAGGCCGCGCCCCGATGGCGCAACCTCCGGGTAAAGGCACTTTGGCAAATCCCAAACGGGCTAGCAGCGGCCCGATGATGAAGAAGCTCGCCCGCAGTTGGCTGACTAATTCGTAGGGGGCTTGAGCGTCTATGAGGTGGCTGGCGTTGATGTCTAAAACGTCGCCATTTTGCTCTATTTTGACTCCTACAGCCGAGAGAATTTGCCTCATGCGGGCGACGTCGGCTAGACCGGGAACGTTGCGGAGACGGCAATCGTCGGGGCACAGTATCGCTCCCGCCATCACGACTAAGGCTGAGTTTTTCGCGCCGCTGATTTTGACGTGTCCTTTCAAGGGCTGGCGACCCCAAATTTGTAATAGTTCTTGGTCGCTTTCGGGTGAAGCTGACAGGTTAGATGAGTTCTGAGCTGGTGTAATGAGTTTGCCCTCCATAATGTGCTTTGTTACTTTATACATTATTAATTGGTTTAAAACCCCGTCTTTGTAGGACGGCTTTGTGCTAGAATGTATATACCGAGAGCAAACAACGGATATCTTGAGAGTAAAAGTCAGGCATAAGCTGATTCCGGCAAACGATATAGACTGGTTTGTATTTGTACCGATGGATAGTCGGGAAAGGAAACTGTCTGGGCAATTCCGTGCGTCGGGGATATGTGGGTAACTACATATCCAGATAGTGGGTGAAAAACCGTAAGGAAACAACCAGAAAATCTAAATCGTGAGG